>DATGJV010000382.1:0-5347 GCA_035295005.1 Ktedonobacteraceae bacterium
CATTGCCGAGGTACATTATCGCGTCCATGTCCCCATCCAACACAATATGCATATTGTGTTGGATGGGGACATGGACGCGATAATGTACCTCGGCAATGTAATCCGGTAATAAACGGGTGGACTGGCACATTGCTGCGGCTCGTGCCAGTCATGTTGTTTCAGTGTTCGCAGGAATCGCCATGGTGATGTGCCGGGGGCGGCACATCAAGCGCGGGATTGCGATCAAAGAAGCCTACTGGTTTTAAGGTGAATCCATAGTACGTCACGGGCATTACCGGCCAATCTTCAGGTCGCGGAATATGATGAACTCCGACGGTGTACCAGAGGACGACATTGGTATTTTCGAGTGAACGGTTGGCCTGTGTCCATGCGGGAAGCCCCGCGCCTCCTGGATGCTGGTTCGGATAGTCGCCCGCGGGGAAACGCTCCTCTGAGTTATATGGAGTGACCCAGAGGTGTTTTGTCGCGAAGGTAGCACGCTTGAACACGCTGGATGTGGGTTGTGCAAAGGGTAGGACGTTTTCACCGGGCATCAGTTTATAGCTGACAGGCTCGCCGAGCGCATTGAGAACATCTGGATTACTCACCTTCCAGTAGCGTCCAGCTAGAGGGTCAATCACTCGCTGTGCCTCGGACTCCGTGGACAGCAGCGTTGCTTTAGCGAAGTAAGCGTTGCCGTGCGGGTTTGCGGGGCCGGGCGGCTCGGCCTCTGTATTGACTTCGTACACCAGGTTGTTCATTCCATCCACCATCATATCAAGGCGCACATTGAAGAAGTGTTGGTGGATTGGAGCATACAACTGCGGCGCGACCAGCTGGCCGTACTTTGCCTTCTCACCAGGTGGTAAGGCTCCGGTGTTCATGATGCCCGTCATTTTTACTTCAAACTGGATGGTGCCATCCTGGTAGAAATACCAGAAGTACCCGTACTCGTAGTTGCCGACGGTGGCGATGAACGAAACGACCAGGCGCCGCGAACGACGCACCTCCGTCTGATTTGTGCGCCAGTCTATATGCTTCCACAGGATACCATAGTCCTCTTCGTGCATGCAGATGACATTGGGCAGTTTCATCAGGTTGCCGTGACTGTCGGTCATGAAAGCGTCAAAATAGTGAATGTGGCCCAGGCAATCGCAGCCAAGTTCGAGGGCGTTCGCCAGCGTTCCCACGCCATATTCTCCTACATCGAAGGCATTCTTGCGGTAATGGCCTGGGTTGGGGTCGCCGTAGGGTACGATCATCTCTGCCAGTGAAGCGCGGTAGAGAATGGGACGTATCTTCCCCTGATCTTCGTAGCCGACGGTATAGATTACGACTCCCTCGCGGGGTGTGAATCCAAGCCGAAAATGCCACTTCTGCCAGTGGACTTCGTGTCCGTTGATCGTAAAGCTGGGGCCTTCCGCCTGGTTAATCTCAAGTGGCTTGAGGTCGGTGCGCATCTGACCAACTGCTTCGGGAGTATAGTTGCCATCGGTAGGCGGCAGTGGCACGACTCCATAGTCTTCAACCTGCACAACCTCCATCTTGTTGAGGTCAACGACGGCAATGACTCCTTCAATGGGGTGGGCGTAACCATTGTCGTTGGGGTCGGACCGTACCCAGGAGAGGGCGCGTGACAGGCGCTGTGGTTTCTGCTCCCCGTCTTCGTAGTGACCGGCAGACCACGGGTCAACCATCACAAGGTCAACATTTGTAATGCCTCGCTTGCGCAGGGCTTCCTGGAATTCGGGGCTGGCCTTGACCGCCTGTTCACATTCAAAGAACTCGTCGAGCATGATGGAAGGCTGGACGCCTGGAATGTGACGCCATGATGTGACCTTCCCTTCGGTGATCGAGACGATAGCCTCATATGTCGCGCCATCCCTGTTATCGAGCAAGATAATAAACGCCGCTCGCGTCACCGGATCGCCCTGCTTGAAGTTGAGTACGGCTTCCTTCGGTGGCTCGTGGAGCGTGATTGATGCAAAGCGGACTCGCTCATGCAAATTGCGTTCGGTACGAACAATGTGGACTGCCGCAGTGATTTCTTCAGCCGTTAGTGGTTCCAATGGATGAAGAATTGATGGTGTGGAAATACCCGACTCAATCGTCTGATAGGTGTCGGCCATACCATTCTCCTCTCTTTTCTAGTCAAGACAACTGTAGAGGAATAGATACCGTTTACCACTTTTTTTTGCGCGAAAAACTGTACTGTGTGAACTCCTTTCACCTGTAAAACACAGATACTACATCTGATAAATAACAAAACAGTGATTGAGCTTAATCAACTGTAACCTGAAAAAGCCCCGTAAGTCAATAGTCAATCCAACTTCCATCAGTATCTGAGAATTATCAATCTTGCTCCACTAACCAGCGACGATAGCTGTCGTATACGTAATGGGCGTACCCAATTCCGCGCTGATTGCCCTGGCAGCGTTCCCATTGCGTATCGCAATACTTACAAAACCAGAGCTATCCTGGAACATGAATGGTTGCCCATCATCAAGAGCTTCCGCGAAGAAACGACTGCTCTGCGCCACCACTGTTCCCAGTGTCGGGAAGATAATACGCGCTCGTTGCCCCTCTGACGAACTGGCAAATAGTTCCGGTACCAGCGAAAGGGGAATATTGCTGATGAGGTTCCCAAAATGATCAATGTGGACAATGTGCGCGTCAATATGCGTTCCGTGGCGTACAGGAGGTGCAATATCGCTGCGTTGCAAGGATTGAGAATCTATCTGCGTTCCCAAATCACTTAATGCAACCCCCCGTGCCAGGTGAGCGCCAGTAGGTGCAAAGATATCGCGCCCGTGGAAAGTTGTGCTTACCTGCGCCAGATGATACTGAGAATTAGACAGCACAACCGCAGCATGAACAGGTTGCTCTGCCAGCACATAGCTAAAAAGTCCATTATCGGGACCCACGAAGAACCAGTCCCCGGCATGAATGGCAACAGCCCGGCGTGAACTGCCAACGCCGGGATCTACCACGCAGATAAAAACTGTCCGCTCTGGAAAATAGCGATAGCTGGTAGCCAGTATCCATGCGCCAGAAGCGATATGTTGTGGCGCGACATCGTGTGTAATATCAATGACCTGCACATCCGCGTCAATGGTCGCGATAACACCCTTCATGACGCCGACATAATTATCATGCAGTCCAAAATCGGTCAGTAAAGCGACAACAGGTCGCGAGCGGTAAGGCATAACCTGACTCATATCGTTACTCCAGTCTTTTGTTAACAGCATATAAGAATAGCCCTTTGGGCTATATTCTCTAAAATGCTCGCTTTTAACGGCTCTTTCATGTTACAACATAATTGTAACTGCTCAGCCGGGTACTTGACCTTGAAGACCCCTTGAGAGATAATAGGGGACGTGAACCCCTATGTCTTGCCTACATATGAAGAAATGCGCACCCCCTACGAAGAAGGTGAAGCGGCAGTATTGGTCGTGTTCGATGTGCTGACGCAGATCATCCGGGGTTGAGAGGCAGAAAAAGGAGCGGATTGTGTCCCAGGAATTTATAACGATACGCGGCGCACGTGAAAACAACCTGAAGAATGTATCATTGTGCATACCGAAGCGCAAAATCACTATCTTTACCGGTGTATCCGGGTCGGGTAAATCGTCCATCGTTTTCGATACCATTGCCTCCGAAGCACGCCGCCAGTTGAACGAAACCTTCAGCACGTTCGTCCGTAATTTCCTGCCACGGTACGCCCAACCAGATGCCGACGCCATCGAAAACCTGAGCATGGCGATTGTCGTTGACCAGAAACATCTTGGTGGCGGATCCCACTCGACGGTGGGGACGATTACGGATATCTATTCAGTGTTACGGTTGCTGTACTCGCGTGTCGGGCAGCCGTTTGTTGGCTATTCCAATGCCTTTTCCTTCAACGACCCGCAGGGCATGTGTCCGGAGTGCAACGGCATTGGCCGTAAGATAGGCGTTGATCTGGACAAGTTTCTTGACACTTCCAGGTCGCTCAACGATGGGGCTATCCTGTTCCCGGAGTATGCCGTAGAGAGCTGGGGGTGGAGTCTCCTAATCCAATCGGGGCTGTTCGATAACGATAAGAAGCTGGACGACTACAGCGAAGAAGAGATGAATCTGCTCCTCCACAGCAAACCCTACAAGGTCAAGCAGCAGTTTGGAGGCAAAACTGTCAACCTGACTATGGAAGGGATTGTTGATAGGTTCAGCCACAAGTATATCACGCACGACGTGAAAACCATGTCCGAGCGCACGCAGAAAGCGGTCGCGCCCTACATGACTTACGGGCCATGTACTCTCTGTAAAGGCGCACGACTCAGCCAGGCGGCGCTCGGTTGCAAGATCAATGGTTACAACATCGCTCAACTGGCGGCGATGGAAGTTGACGAACTGATCGAGGTCATCAGGGCGATCAAAGACCCCGTCGCCGCGCCAATGGTGGACTCTTTGATCGAGCGGCTCCAGCACATGATTGATATTGGCCTGGAATACCTGAGCCTCAGCCGCGAAACCGATACGCTGTCGGGCGGCGAGTCGCAGCGCATTAAGATGGTCAAACACCTGAACAGCAGCCTTGTGGATGTACTGTACGTCTTTGATGAACCCAGCATCGGAATGCACCCTCGCGATGTACACCGCCTGAATGAACTGCTGCAAAAGCTGCGTGATAAAGGCAACAGCGTGATCGTGGTCGAACACGATCCCGACGTGATCAGGGTCGCCGATCATGTGATTGATGTCGGGCCATTCGCCGGAACTCGTGGCGGGACAATCGTCTTCGAGGGCAGTTTCGCGGACCTGCTGAACGCCGATACCCTGACGGGCCGCCACATGAAACAATCTATGCCTCTCAAATCCAGTTGTCGCACGGCAAAGGGCAAACTGTCCATTACCAACGCCAGGGCCAATAACCTGCAGAACGTCAGCGTCGGTATACCGACAGGCGTCCTGACCGTGGTCACGGGTGTAGCCGGGTCTGGCAAAAGCTCGCTCATCCACCAGACCTTTCTACGGCAGCACCCCGACACGATTGTGATTGACCAGTCGCCGGTTGGCATTTCCAGCCGCTCGAATCCTGCCACGTATACGGGCATCATGGACGAGGTCAGAAAGACTTTTGCCAGAGTCAACAAGGTCAGCCCTTCCCTGTTCAGTTTCAACTCGAAAGGCGCTTGCGAAAATTGTCAGGGACTGGGTGTCGTCTACACCGACCTGGCGTACATGGACGAAGTCAAAATGCCGTGTGAGATATGCGGCGGCAAGCGTTTCAAGGACGAAGTGCTGGCCTACAAGTTCCACGGCAAATCCATCTCCGATGTCTTGAATATGCCTGTCCGGGAAGCCCTGGATTTTTTTGACACCAGGGAGG
>DATGJV010000383.1:0-7032 GCA_035295005.1 Ktedonobacteraceae bacterium
AAGGCCCTGCCAAAAGATGCTCATCTCCTGATGGTAGGTGATGCCGATCAACTGCCTTCCGTTGGCCCCGGCAATGTCTTGCGCGACCTCCTGCGGAGTGAGTCTATACCAACGGTGCGTTTAACCGAACTTTTCCGTCAGGCGCAACAGAGCAAGATTATTGTCAATGCACACCGCATCAACTCCGGGCAAATGCCCAACTTGAAAAGCGAGGCCACCAGCGATTTTTTCTTTGTCACTGAAGAAGACCCTTTCCGAGCGCAACGCCTCGTGCTTGACCTTGTGCAGCGTCGTTTGCCTGTCCGCTATCATCTCAATCCCATGACCGATATCCAGGTGCTTGCACCCATGTATAAAGGCCCGCTCGGCGTCACCATTCTCAACGAAGAATTACAAGCGCAACTCAACCCTACGTCATATGCGCAAGTCGAATGGGCCGGGCGCACCATTCGCGTCGGCGACAAAGTGATGCAGGTGCGCAACAACTACGATAAAGGCGTTTTCAATGGCGACGTAGGCTGGGTGCGCAGCATTCAAACCGAAGATACATGCCTGAAAGTCGAATTCCTCGAAGAGGCTGGCCCATTACTGGTGAAATACGAATTTCACGAACTGGACGAACTGATGCTTGCCTATGCCGTGACCGTGCATAAAAGCCAGGGTAGCGAATATCCCGCCATTGTTCTGGCCCTCACAACATCACATTCCATGCTACTCCAGCGCAATCTGCTCTATACAGCAATCACCCGTGCCAAACGCCTTTGCGTACTTGTCGGTCAACCTCGTGCGTTAGAGATCGCTGTAAGAAATAACCGTGTTGCACAGCGTAATACGGGTTTGGCGGAGCGCCTTATTACAATAAGTGGAAATACTAGAGAGACTTTATTCTAAACTGTCTAGACACATCTTGTTAAATAGGGTACAATACGCGAGTGCCTTTTAATGCTCGCCAGGTTCCCCCAGAACCGGGTAAGGCCCTCTTTGCCTGCCCATTCAATTACAGGCTCCCGTCTGTAATGTTCTACCTGCGCGATGGCACTCGCAGGTGTGAGTGTTTTAAGGCACTTGTTTAATTCCGACCTGTGAGGTAGAATATAAATCAAGTCACCGTTGTTAGACATGGTGAGCTTTGTTTTCAAGCATTTATAACCCCCTGGACTGTAATTTGGGGGTTCTAAATACCTGTTCATAGTATTTTTAGGGAGGACAGAATATATGTCTGGAACAGAAACAGCAGCGTCGGGTAAGAACGGAGCGTCCGGCTACATTCACCCGGAGGTGCTGGTAGAGACCGGTTGGGTTGCCGACCATCTCAATGATCCCAATGTTCGCCTGATTGAGGCCGACGAAGATGTATTGTTGTACGAAGTGGGCCATATTCCCGGCGCGGTCAAACTTGACTGGCATGTTGACGTGCAGGATAAAACAAACCGCGACTTCATTGATCAGCACGGTTTTGAGCAATTAATGAGCTATTGGGGCATTAGCAACGATACGACCATTGTCCTGTATGGCGATAAAAACAACTGGTACGCGGCTTATTCTTTCTGGCTGTTCAGAATGTATGGCAACACCAATGTGAAAATCATGAATGGTGGACGTCAGAAGTGGGAATCTGAGCAGCGCCAGTTCACAAAAGATGTACCGCATTTCGAACCTACCACCTATCATGCACAGGCGGCTGATGAGAGCATTCGCGCTTTCCGCGATGACGTTGCCGCCGGCCTCAAAAAACCCGGACGCGGCCTGATTGATGTACGCTCGCCGCAAGAATATAGCGGTGAACTGCTGCACATGGTCAACTATCCGCAGGAAGGTGCCACGCGAGGTGGTCATATTCCCGGCGCACAAAGCATTCCGTGGGCAACGGCAGCCAATTCCGATGGCACATTCAAGTCGCCGGAGGAACTGCGCCAGATTTATGTCGGCAAAGGCATCACGCCCGACCAGGATGTCATCACCTATTGCCGTATTGGTGAGCGTTCTGCTCACACCTGGTTTGTACTGACCCAGTTGCTCGGCTATCCACGTGTTCGCAACTACGACGGCTCGTGGACCGAATGGGGCAACCTTGTACGCGCCCCCATCGAAAAATAAACACATTGCAATGATGAACCCAGGCATTGTATGCGAAACGAATCTATACATATACAATGCCTGGGTTCATCACCTGGAGTAAACTTACATGGATCGTCAAGAAGCTATCGAATTTTTAATGGATCACTACGAAAACCCGCGCAATCACGGGCCATTGGAGCATGCCGATGTCAGTCTCACCGGCGGTAATCCTGGTTGCGCCGATGTAATTAGCATGTATGCGCGTTTTGATAAAGATGGCAAAGTAGAGGCCGTTAGCTGGGATGGCGAGGGTTGCACCATCAGCAGCGCCGCCGCGTCCTATGTCACAGAAATAACGCAGGGCATGACCGCCGAAGAGATCGAGCAGATGAGCTTCGAGGACCTGGTTGAGCAACTCGGTCGCGAACTCGTTATGACTCGCCCCACCTGTGCAACGCTCGCACTTGGCACCCTGAAAAAAGGCGTACACGAGTATGTCATGCACAAAGCCGCGGCAGACGCAGATTATTCTCATTTCACTGACACCACCAAAACACCCACTGAGAAATAACCAGCCGCTCTCACAAAGGGGTAGTGCTACATAAACTGTCACCAGCCGCAAAGTAGCAGGTATAAACGTGTAAAAAATGCATGGCGAGTGAGAGCAAGGCACCCCCCTCTCCTACCGGGATACTCAACGCTGGTCGGTGGTGCGCCATGCTCTAGGAGCTTTCCAACCGTATCGCAACGCGAGAAGGCGTAGCGCGAACACGAAGACGGCGGTAAGGCCAGCCGCGAGAGAACTATTTATGGGAAGGTATGGTATAACCACAACGATAGCTGAGCCGAGAAAAGCGGGGAGAGCGTACAGCTCACTCTCTGCTCGAAGCACCGATGGCTCTTCGTGGGCGAGTACGTCACGCATGATGCCGCCACCTACGGCAGTGAGTACGCCGAGCGCAACAGCCGGTACTGGTCCGAGACCATAGGCCAGAGCCTTCGCCGTGCCTGAGACGCAGAACACGGCAAGCCCTGCGGCGTCGAACACAAGGACTGCGGCATTGATCCGATTAATCTGCCTGTGCGCGAAGAAGGTCAATGCTGTGGCTAAGAGCGGTACCCAGAAGTAGCTCACATCGGTGAATGCCACCGGGGGAATCGCTCCGATCACCAGATCACGTATGACCCCACCACCGATTGCCGTTATCCCCGCAAGAACTACCATACCGACGATATCGTAGTTCTTGCGGGCAGCAAGGAGGGCACCAGAAACCGCAAAGACAAAGGTGCCGATCAGGTTGAGAGTTCCTTCGAGAATAGTGTTAAAGACAACCAGGTGCATCCTACTCCTCAATGTTCTTATTTTAGAGGTTTCTTCTTTTCTGAGCATACTATATAATTTGGTAAATGTACATGCTTTCAAAAGAAGGAGACACTCCTATGACAACCGAACAGGAAGCGCGTGAAGCTGTCGTACTCAAAAATCTGAGCGCCATCTATCCCAATATTGAAGCGTTGTATACCGATCTGCATGAGCATCCAGAGCTTTCGATGCAGGAAGTCCAGACCTCTGCGAAAGTGGCTTCCCGTCTCAAAGACGCCGGTTTAGAAGTCACAAGCGGCGTTGGGAGTACCGGAGTGGTTGGCATCCTTCGCAACGGGCCTGGTCCCACGGTTATGGTCCGCGGCGATATGGATGCCCTCCCTATAGAAGAGAAGACGGGCTTACCCTATGCCAGCAAAGTGAAAGTGAAGAACAGCGCCGGTCAAGTGGTCCCGGTCGGGCATATGTGCGGGCATGATCTGCATACCAGTTGTCTGGTGGGAACGGCCAGCTTGCTCGCGCAGGGGAAGCAGACCTGGTCAGGCACCCTGATGATCGTCGCACAACCAGGTGAGGAAACGATGCAAGGCGCACGGGCAATGCTCGATGATGGATTGTTTACTCGTTTCCCGAAACCTGATGTCGCTCTGGCACAACATACCATGTTCTTCCCTGCAGGGACCATTGGCTATCATCCTGGCTACACCTTAGCGGCGGAGCATAATGTGCGCATTCGTCTCTTTGGTGTCGGCGCGCACGGCTCGATGCCACAAAAGAGTATCGACCCGGTCGTGATGGCTTCTGCCCTGGTGATGCGTCTGCAAACAATCGTCTCACGCGAGATCGCACCGGGAGAGATGGCTGTCGTCACGGTTGGCGCCATCAACAGCGGCACGCGCTATAACATTATTCCCGATGCGGCGGAACTCGATCTCAGTATTCGTACCTTCAAAGACGAGGTCTTTCAACACATCTACTCCGCGCTCACCCGCATTGCGCAGGCGGAAGCAACGGCATCCAACGCGCCCAGGCCCCCCGAGGTCTCCATTATGGAAGCCTCCCAGGCGACCTATAACGATGCTGAACCAACCAGACAGGTCGCGGCCGCGCTCACTCAGTACTTTGGAGCTGACCGCGTGAAAGAGACCGCCGCGATGACCGCCAGTGAAGATTTTTCGCTCTATGGACACGTTCCAGGTGGGGCGGGTGTGCCTTCTTGCTATTACTTTCTTGGTATCACCGATCCTGAACTCTATAAGCAGAAAAAAGGGGATGTCCCAGGCCCGCATTCGCCCTACTATGCCCCTGACCGGGAGCCTTCGTTGAAGACCGGTCTCCAGGCGCTTACCGTCGCGGCCCTTTCGCAATTGGGCAAGCCATGACGTCACAGACAAATCGTTGAAAGCAGCGTGCATTCTTCGTACTCTTCTGCCTGAATGTTCAAGCAAAAGAGTACGAAGCTCGAACAGCAGTATGACCGTGTTCGCGAAAGCGAGCAAGATCGAGTGCATGTGCTGCCGGGGTAGCGCTACGTAAGCTGTCATCAAGCCAGGTTATCCAGCTTCTCACCCTTGCTATGATGAAACATATCCCGAAATTCTCGAACGAACTGATACGTTGTTCTGATTGGCTCACTACTGTTCCTTATCTTTTCGTACCTTCTGTGTATTCTTATATCCCATACCTCACACGCCACCCGGCTAATAACCTCAATGCCTGTTGCAAAAGCTGTTGGTGGTCAGCGTCATTCAGCCAGCGACTGACGCCCGAAGGGTGTGGCAAAGGCAAAAATAGCATACCGTCTCGTTCCTCAAACGTCCCGATGATATCTTCCAGACGCCCTTTTCTATAGTACGCCTCGATAGCCATTGTTCCCACCAGCAAGACAACCTTTGGCAGCACAATGCGCAACTCTGCCTCAAGGTATGGTCTGCACAGTGCTATTTCGGGTGGCGAAGGTTTGCGGTCTCCATTGCCACGAGGATTTTTCCCAGGGTCGCAACGGGTCAATGAACTGAGATAGCTGTGTTCATGCAGATAGCCAGCAGGAAACCCTGCCTGCTCCAGCCATTTTTGCAGAATGCGTCCGCCTGGACCGCTAAATGGAATATCTTTCGCCGTGGAGCGATGCCCCGGTGCCTGTCCAATCACCAGTAGACGGTCACTTGCTCGTCCACTTACAATTGGATGCGCGACAGGAATGTAGCCATGCTGCTGGCATAACCGGCAAGCTTTGATATGTTGTTGTAAAAAGGCAATTTCCGTTGCCCGTTCGTCAATGACTGACTTGTCTACATTATTTTGCAAGGCTTGGTTTACTATGCTCACAGGTCAGGTGCCGGTAGTGGCCCCGGTAGTAGGTAAGTGGTAGTGTATCGGTATCTGTCGTTTTATCCTGATATTCAGTCAGATCAGTATTTGCTGTAATCTCTTCGTCTGCGAATACTGCTCGCCCGTCCGTACCCATTGCCACCACTCGACCCAGAAAAATCACATGGTCGCCCGCCGGATATTCCGCAACGACCCGTGTATCAATAAAAGCTAACGTATCATTGAAGATAGGTGAGCCAGTCGCTGCTGCATGGTAGTCCGCGTGACAGAAGTACTTGTAACGTTCAGGTGTCGAGGTAGCGAAGCATTGGGAGAGATACTCCTGCTCATTCGTTAAAATATTGACGGCGAAAATGCCGCTTTCACGTATAGATGGAAGAGTTGTGCTACTCAAATCAACGCAAATCAATACTAAAGGTGGGTCGAGCGAAACAGAACAAAACGCATTCACTGTTAAGCCCGCGACTGTTCCCTGACTACTCGTTGTAACAACACTGACACCTGTCGCGAATTGCCCCATTACCTGCCGGAAAAAATCTTTTTCAATTGTCATGTGACCATATATCCTTCACGCGGACGCTTCTCTGTGCGCCTCTAGCTCTTATACGTAGTATCATACCTGCTTTGTTTCCTGTCAACAACTGTACGTTAGAACAGTACCTCCCTCTCTGATGCCAGCTCTCGTGACGGTCATAATTATTGACATTATCAACCGTATCTTTGTATACTATCACCGTGACAGTTAATTGGAACTGTTGAACATCGGGTGGCCTGTGTGGGTGCGCCGAAATGCGTATCTACAGGGCAGAATAGGGAAGCCGGTGCAATGCCGGCACAGTCGCGCTACTGTAACTGGCGAGCAGCTTATCCTCTCGCGTGCATACTCTACAAACATTCATTGCATGCATGCGAGAGCCAGCCACTGTTCTCAAGTGAAGCAAAGCTTCATATAAGGGATGGGAAGGCGAGAGAAGCTGCGTTTGGAGCCAGGAGTCAGGAGACCTGCCCGGTGTGTGTAAGCGGAAACCGATAACTATAAACATGTCTCAAGCAAATCGGTTGCCCAGGCTCATAATCCTTCGCGTAAGAGGAACGAGCTGCCGGGACATTCACGGTATTGTCGTGGTGAAGCCTACTTCACCAAACACGCCAGTACAAACGTGTATACCTGTATCCGTCTCTGGCTTATCTCTCTCCATCCCACGCGAGGTGACGGCGAGCGTTAAAACGTCTCGGAGGTTAGTGCAAAATGCGCTCCTATGTCATCTCTTCTCGACTCATTGTCCCATTACTATTGACCTTGCTCGTGCTATTGAGTG
>DATGJV010000384.1:0-12775 GCA_035295005.1 Ktedonobacteraceae bacterium
CACCGAGAATGGCAGCCATGCTAATCAGAGGCCAGAAGCCAATACCTTCATAGGGCAAGAATAAGCCTAATATTCCCCCCAGTGCGCCACCCATCATCAAGAGAGGAGCGAGAACACCCCCTGATGTGCCAGACCCCAGTGAGACCGACCAGATAATGGATTTGACGATCAGGACACCGATGATAACATTCATCGTTACAGAGCCGTTAAGCATCGCGCCGATGGTATCATAGCCAACGCCAAGCGCCTGTGGGAAAATCAAGCCACCTATGCCAATCACAAGTCCGCCGATAGCAGGCCACCACATCCAGTGAATGGGCAGCAGACGGAAAGCATCCTCGGCGGCATAGACCATGACTGTAAGAAGGGCCGAAAGAGCGCCCGCGAGTATCCCAACCAGAATACAGCCCAGTATGGCATCAGGACCAATAACCAGGGGATGCGGCGGCGTCGGAAAGAGCGGCCCTGTGCCAATGATATAGCGCCGCAAAACAGCAGCAGTCGCACTTGCCAGCGCCACCGGAATCAGACTACGCGGCTTCCACTCGAAGAGCAACAGTTCGACCGCGAGCAGGACCGAGGCAACTGGCGCGGCAAAGGTTGCTGACATACCAGCTGCCGCACCTGCTACCAACAATGTCTTGCGTTCGGCACTGGTAAAGTGGAAGAATTGCGCAATCATCGAACCAAACGCACCGCCGGTCATGATAATTGGCCCTTCCGCGCCAAACGGACCGCCGGAACCAATAGAGATGGCGGAAGAGATCGGCTTCAAGATCGCTACCTTCGGCTCTATCTTGCTGCCATTGATCAGGATGGATTCAATAGCTTCGGGAATACCGTGGCCGCGAATACGCTCCGAGCCATAACGCGCCATGAAACCAATGATAAGTGCGCCAATAACCGGCACTAAAATCTCAAACACACCAAGCTTATTCCCGGCAGGCGAGACCAGCGCGAAACCCCAACGCTGGAAGAAAAGCAGATTAGTAAATAATCCGATTAATCGCAAAAGAATAAGTGCAATAAATGCGCCTACCGCGCCAATAACAATGGCAAAAAGTGAGATAAGAATAGTTCGCGGCGTGGTCGTGAAATCACCCAGCGTCTCCAACGTACTTTTGCTGTGTTTTCCCTTTTTGCCGTGTGGGCCAATTTCCGGCTCCGACCGCAACCGCCTTATGGTTTCAGCTAATCCACGTCGTTTTTTTACCTGTGGAATATCGGCAATATTCTCTTCTTTCGTACTATCTTTTTCTAGCATATGTGTTGTTATTCTCCAGAATGAATACCCTCTTTGATCAATGCATTGAGCGTCCGCACAAGCGAGGGGGCCGCTGTTCGCAACTCTTCGAGATTATGAAATGAAAGCTCCTGTAAAACCTCTTCGCCTTGCGGCGTAATCTGTATCAGGACACGCCGCTGATCCAACTCATCGCGGTGCCGCTCCACCAACTCACGCTCTTCCAACCGATCAATTAACTCCACCGTACTATGATGTTGCAGTTGCAGCCGCTCGGCGATATTGCTGATGGTTGGCAATTTCCCATCCGGCATCCCCTTTACAACCAACAGCAGTTGCTGTTGCTGCGGCTCAATACCCCCGGCTCGCGCCGTCTGTTCGCTAAAATGGATGAACTTGCGTAATTCATAACGAAATTCAGCCAGCTCCTGATAGTTGAGCAGCGAAAATTCTTTCCTCATTCGTATCGTTTTTCTCCTTAAAACATATCGCTATACGACATATTATAACTATAACGTATGTATGCCCCCTTTGTCAAATTCCCTGGTGGGCCACTTTGCCGATAAATCGGCGGTGGGCCGGTTTACCGCGCCCACCGCCGATTTATCGGCCACCAGTATGCCACTTGCCAAATGTTCTAAAAGGCTCTACAATGGCTTTAGCCATTTTTATGTTAGAGGAGAAGATATTCATGGAGGGTAGATCGCATCTACTGGTTGGTTTGACGGCGGGTGTCGTATTAGATAGTGTGGTACACTTGACGGGTGATCCATTGACCACGGCGAAAGGTATCACGCTGGCGCTATTGGTGCGGAAGGCTGTCTTTTATTTTATGGTGGGCTTTGGGGCTCTCTTACCCGATATTGATAATGCACATAGTACGCTTGGTCACAAATTAGGCTGGATTAGCAAGCAAATACAGCATATCGCGGGCCATCGCACGCTCTTTCATAGTTTTCTTGGCCTGATCCTGGGTTCATTGCTGGCAATCGGTCTGGAGCAATTGATCGTCTACCTGTTGATACAGCATGGAATGGCCTTACCGGCACAATTTGTCGGCGCATCGCATCTCGTCTTTTTCGCGGTCTTATTTGGCTGCATCATGCACATCGCGGCGGATGGGCTAACCGAGGGCGGTGTACCGCTGCTATGGCCCAGCCATAAACGTTACGGATTCCCACCCAACCCACACTGGCGATTCCGAACCGGAACGTGGCCTGAATTCGTTATAGTATGGGGGTTTATGATTATTGTAGGTATTTGCATCTGGCAATCTCTGCTCGTAGTCTGATGTAGCGGTAAAACTGGTAAAACACTCAAGCATGGTAAAGCGATTTGACATTCAGCGACAAAAGCAACTGGCCTGGGGACTACTCGTACTGATAATGCTGCTCTACGCAGTCGAGATGAGTCACCAGGCGGTCTTGCGTTACGATACATTCAAGGCGACTGCCTTTGATCTAGGCAATATGGATCAGGTGATATGGAACACACTTCATGGGCGTTTCTTTCAATTTACCAATCAGGCAATAGACTGGTATGGGCCACCAACGCGCCTCGCCATCCACTTTGAACCGATCATTCTACCATTGTCGTTGCTCTACATCTTCCATGCAGACCCGCGTATCCTGCTTGTCTTTCAGACGTTGGCGCTAACAACCGGAGCCTTGCCGGTTTTTTTGCTGACGCGCAAATACCTTTCCGAATGGCCTCTGATGGCTCCGATCATGGTTGTTGCGTATCTGCTCTCACCTGCATTGCTCGGTCTAAATATTTTTGACTTTCATCCCTATGCACTGGCAACGCCCTTTTTGCTCTACGCGCTACTGGCCCTGACTTATCGCCGCTTTGGCTTGATGTTGCTCTGCTGTGTGCTGGCCTGTGCCTGTAAAGAAGATGTTCCGCTCTCGGTGGCAATGCTAGGTGTGCTGGTCATCTGGAAATACAAATTGCCGCGCCTGGGTTCCGTGCTGCTCGTCGGCGGCTTTCTGTGGAGCTTTGCGGCGTTCGAGATCATCATTCCGCACTTCTATCCTGGCGCACAGGGCAATAACTTCTGGTATCGCTACATCCAGCTGGGGAGTACTCCTCTTGAAGCCATTTTCAACATTATCACGCATCCCTGGATTATCTTCACGACGTTTCTCACGATTGAACGTTTCTATTACCTGGCAAGCCTGTTGCGTAGCGCCGGTTTTTTGAGTTTGCTCGCTCCCGAATGGTTACTACCCGCCCTACCCAGTATCGCAGTGAATGCATTGAGTACGGATTCTCTGACATACACAGGCATTTTTCACTATAACGCCACCATCATTCCCTTCGTCGTTATTGCCACGATTCACGGTACACGTCGCCTCATCACGACCTGGCAGACATGGCGCGGCGAGCGCACCGTTAAGGTGAGTTTCGATTCTGCAACAGCAGTGCCAGGGTACCCGCAAGGGGATACCCCTACTATACACGGTGTCGTGTATAGTAGGGGTATCCCCTTGCGGGTACCCTGGCACTCTCTTACCGCCAGCATAGTAACACAATACCTGCGTATCGAAGGGTGGATAACGACAAAAGTTGTGCTTGCGCTCTGGAGATTCATAAAACGGGTCGCACAACGAGTGGGCAGAACAGGATGGTACAGCCGTATTGCCGCGTTTACGCGCAAAAAGTGGGCAGCATGCGTGGTATGGTTCTCTTTCCAATGGCGACGTTTTAGCGAGCGCATGGTTCCTCTGGCGAAGAGCGTGCCGGTACTCAATCTCCAATGGGTCGTCTATGCCTGGATTGTGTTCCTGCTTGGCTTAAATCTTTTGCTAATTGCGCCATCGCTCAACTATTTCTGGGCCGACCATGAGCCTGGTAGCCGCGAACAGCATATTCAATTGCTGCTGAATAAGATACCGCCCGATGCCAGTGTCTCGGCCAGCGACGACCTCAACCCGCATTTGAGCGAGCGGCAATATATCTTTGTCTTTCCTTCGTTTACCGACAGCAAACATACGTTCAGTGCGCAATATATTATTGTAGACCTTGATAACGTCCTACCACAATCGCGCAATGATGTTACCAATGCACTTAATCAACTGGTGCATTCGGGGCAATACAAAGTTATTGGGCATGCCGAAAATGTATTGCTCCTCGAAAAACGTAGCGCATAGCAGGTAAAACATGTTATAATCATCCAGGGTAGTAAAACACAACCTGTCACATCATGGTTTGTCACATTACACGTGGTTCATTGAGGAGAGATACTGGATGAGTCAACATCAATACTCAAACGACCCTATTGGCATGCAGCCGACCGATCCCATATCTCCAATGGAAGATTTGCCCAGGCGGCGGCAAGCGCAAGCCCCCATTCCAGAAACACCGGTTCAAGCTGATCCGGAGATCGAGAATGTGGAAGCACGACAGGAAGAGGCCCGCACCGTTCGTTTCGCGATTGGCAAGTTGAGCGATTTCGTACAGTGGTTCGTCCTCGTCCTGGAAGTGATGCTTATTATTCGATTTGTCTTAAAGCTCATTGGGGCTGATCCTAACAACGTGTTCGCGGGGTTCCTCTTTGCGCTAACCGATATCGTCCTGTATCCGTTCCTGACCATCGTTCCGAATCCGTCAATACGCCCACCCAACGAGGCTATTGAACTGACAACTCTCATTGGCATGGGCATTTACTACCTGATCTTCTGGGCGGTCAAGCGGTTCTTACGCATTCTTATTTCCGAGCCAGAGGACCCGGTTACATAAATGCCCGTAGGGACAGCTTTAGCCCGTCCGGCTCGCCCGCGTATGGTATCCTACAGCATCTCTATTGCAACCGCGGTTGCGGGGCCACTTCAACGTGGCCTCGTTCACAGCGTTTTTCAGGCTGCCGCCAATATCGTCTTCCCCGGCGACTTCCTCCTTTCCCTCAATACTGCGACCTCACCGCGCATGCCCAACGGCATTCAACTTCCCACCTTCCCCGGTACCATGCCACTATCACATCTTCATGCAGGTATACCTGTCCTGCTAGGCGTTCAGCGTCTCTGCATTCAACCGCTCGACTATATCCTCGACCTCTCCTCTGCTGTCCAATGGAATCCCTTCATCGAACGCCCTGCCACGCTGGATTTGGACGTTGTAAAAAAAAATATTGCATGGCTAGCGCAATATGAGAACACCATTGCCCATTGCGGTCGTCCATCTCCCAAAGTAGTTGAGATGGCTCGTTCATTATGCGGACGCGGCAGGGGTTTAACCCCAACGGGCGATGATATGCTGGCGGGCTGGATGGCTATTGGCTGGCTACTCTATGGGCCACAACCGGATTTTCTTGCTGCATGCCAGCAGATTGTAGCTATCGCCCGGCAGCAAACACACTTGCTCAGTCAGTGCTGGTTGGAATATGCCGCCAACGGCTATGTCGCCGAACCCATTGGCAGACTCCTCCATGCTCTGACACAGAAAGACGAACAGCAACTTGTTCAATCCACACAGGCGGTACTGGCAATGGGTGCAACTTCTGGTCATGATCTGATACAGGGCATTTTGATGGCAGCAA
The DNA here is from genome assembly GCA_035295005.1 of Ktedonobacteraceae bacterium. Classification (GTDB taxonomy): domain Bacteria; phylum Chloroflexota; class Ktedonobacteria; order Ktedonobacterales; family Ktedonobacteraceae; genus DATGJV01. The sequence goes on from DATGJV010000384.1 coordinate 5,781, forward strand.
GCTAGCAAGCTATGTCGCGGTTTACACAATATCTCCTGGTATGCTATAATTTTGTATCCAGGAGGTACACATGGACGATCTGAGCATCTTTTCCGGTAACGCAAACCGCCCGTTGGCAGTCGCTATTTGTCGAGAGTTAGGCATTCCACTCGGTGATGCCGACGTGTTCCAGTTCAGTAACGAGAATATATTTGTCAAAATTAATGAGAACGTGCGCGGGAAAGATGTCTTTGTCATCCAGCCATTCAGTACTCCGGTCAATCGCTCGATCATGGAATTGCTGATTATGATAGATGCATTCAAGCGTGCCTCAGCTGCCCGTATCACCGCCGTCATTCCTTACTATGCCTATGGTCGCACCGATAAGAAAGACCAGCCGCGTGTGCCTATCACTGCCCGTCTCATTGCCGATTGTATCACTGTTGCCGGTGCGCATCGCGTGCTGACAATGGACATGCATGCCGGTCAAATTCAAGGCTTCTTCAATATTCCCGTTGACGAACTGACTGCGCAAATCCTTCAGGCCCGCTACTTTGTTCGCAAAGAATTGGACGATTTCACTATTGTCTCAGCCGATGAGGGTTTCGCCAAGAAGGCGCGTAAACTGGCGGACCGCCTCAATGCGCCACTTGCCATCGTCGAGAAACGTCGTCTCGGCAACAATGGCATGACCGAGGCCAAGAACGTCATTGGCAGCGTCGAAGGCAAACACGCCCTCATCGTTGACGAAGAGATTGACACGGCAGGCTCGCTCTCGCAGGCTGTGCGCGTCGTCCATGAACGAGGCGCTCGCGATATCTACTGCTGCGTCTCTCACGGCATCTTCTCCGGCCCCGCCATCGAACGCCTGAGCAATTCGCCCATCAAAGAGATTATTGTCACCGATTCCATTCCCCTGCCCGACCACAAACGCATTCCCAACATGACCATTCTCTCCATCGCCGAACTCTTCGCCGGAGCCATTAGCCGCATCCACGACGGGCGCTCCGTCACGGAACTGTTCAGGTAAGATTGTTCAGTATCGAGCGCGGCTAACAGGTAACACTTGTATCTATGCCAGTTTTTCTTTAAAATGTGGGAAAGAGCCGGGTTCCTCGTTGTCCGCCACGGCTCATGTATCATCAATAATGTACACAGAGAGAAGAGAAATAATGAGTACTCCCGGCAATATGCCAGCATCACGTATGGATGTTATCCGCCAGTTTCTGCCAACTTCGCCCTACGTTGGACACCTGGGCATACAATTGACCGAGATGCAACAGGACATAGCGGTACTGACGCTCCCGTTCGCCGACTCGCTTGTGACCATCGGAACCATCATCCACGGCGGCGCGATCGCATCGCTCATTGATACCACGGCAATGGTGGCAGCATGGGCAGATACCACGCTGACAGAAAACCTGCGCGGTAGCACGGTCAGTATGACCGTGACCTACCTGGCACCCGCGTCAAACGAGGATATCTCGGCCACTGCCCGTGTCCTCCGTCGCGGTCGTAGCCTCGTCTACCTCGATGTCGAAGTCCAGAGCGCATCGGGAACAAGCGTCGCTCGCGGCCTCGTCACGTATAAACTCGGCTAGTGCGGTTGACTATGGTATAATACAGCGAAACAGAAACGTTGAACAGGAGAGGAATAGCAGGTAGAATGTATGGCGAACAATAGGGACAGCTTCAGCATACCCGTTCACAATTACCAGCACGGAGTAAACGATATCGCACCAGCCTTGACCGTTCTCGATATCTGCACCGGTGCCGGTGGAGAGGCGTTGGGACTTGAGATGGCGGGTTTTAACAATGCTGCCGCCATCGAAATTGATGCCAGGGCCTGTCAGACCTTGCGCCTCAACCGTCCAACATGGAAGGTCATTGAAAGCGATATCCGCAGCATCAATGGCAACGATTTCAAAGGTGTTGATCTTCTGGCTGGCGGCGTTCCCTGCCCACCATTCACGATTGCTGGAAAGCAACTCGGCTCCGATGACGAACGCGATCTGTTCCCCGAAGCTCTTCACTTGATTGAGCAGGTACAGCCAAAGGCCGTGATGCTTGAAAATGTTCCCGGCTTTGCCTCAGCAAAATTCGCATTTTACCGCAACGATCTACTGCGAAAACTCTATAACCTCCATTATGAAGTACAATGGCACGTATTGAACGCTTCCGATTATGGCGTTCCCCAATTACGCCCACGTTTCGTGCTGGTTGCGTTGCGCGAACCCTACACGAATGCGTTTCGTTGGCCTATGTCCGGCAAAGTCATATCCACCGTCAATCTTGCTATCGGCGACTTGATGGCTTCTCGCGGGTGGTATGGCGTCACACACTGGTATCGCAAAGCCAACGGTATTGCCCCAACGCTCGTCGGCGGCTCTAAAAAACACGGTGGCCCCGACCTCGGTCCCACACGTGCCCGCAAACAATGGGCCGAACTGGGCATAGATGGGCTCGGCATCGCCAACGATCCCCCCGGCGAAGATTTCCCCGTTGATGGTATGCCACGTCTCACCTTGCGCATGGCGGCACGCATTCAAGCTTTCCCCGACACATGGCAATTCGCGGGCGGCAAAACAGCCGCATACCGCCAAATAGGCAATGCTTTTCCCTCGTTGGTTGCCCAGGCGGTTGGGGAATCTATTATGATGGCTTTAAAGCAAAACATTCATGAGCAATACTGCCATACTCGCCAGGGCGAGTATGGCAGTATTGCTCATGAATGTTTTGTTGAGTTAAACAGAGCTTGACTTTCCCCCCCACTCATGTTACCATTTCCCCATGAGCTATAATATTCTTGGTCAGTTTGACCCCATGTTGGCGACTGACCACCCCAGCAAATACATGTCACATGACATGGCCGCATAAGTCTGACGCTTCTGCTTATGCGGCGAAAAGTAGCGTCGAACTGCTAAACGCGCTTACTCACACCGTTGAGTAAGTGTTGGTTTCGCGTCTCGTTCGAGCTACTTCTTCCCTTCCGAATGCTCTTTACTCGCGTACTTGCACACATTCGCACGCTCCTCTTCTCTGCATTGGCTAGTTGCCGTCAGGTATAGTCCTCTTTTTACTGTCTATTCTAGTTCTGTATCGCGTCATTTTTTTCAAGGAGAATACCTGTGCTACTGGTTAATTTTTCAAAAGTAAGTAAAGATTTTGGCGGAAACCCCGTCTTTAACGAAGTGGATTTAGAGATACTTGAGGGGCAGCGCATCGGGCTGGTCGGCGAGAACGGTAGTGGCAAATCAACGCTCTTCAAATTGCTGGCGGGTCTGGATACGCCCACGCAGGGCATCATCTCGCGAAAGCGAAACTTGACCATCGGCTACCTGACACAGGAAGTGGATGTGGCTATGCACTCCAAAACCATCTTCGAGGCTGTGTCTGAGATTTCGCCAGAAATGGCGATGTTGCCAGTTACATTGCAAGCATTGGAAGAGCAGATGGCAGACCCTGAGATAGCTTCCAACCCGGAACGCATGACGCGGGTGTTAAAGGAGTACGGCAAAGCGCAGGAACGCTACGAGGCGCTGGGCGGCTATACCCTGACTCATCGCGTGGAAACGGTGCTGACCGGTCTCGGCTTTGATCCCAGCGAGCATCAATTAGAGGTAGGCGTTTTGAGCGGCGGCGAAAAGAAGCTGGTCAACCTTGCGCGTATCCTCATTCAGATGCCCGACCTGTTGCTATTGGACGAGCCGGATAACCACCTGGATTTGCACGCGAAAGCGTGGTTGGAAGAGTACATCCAGAACTATCCCGGCACCGTGCTGATTATCTCGCACGACCGCCATTTGCTGGACCGCGCCGTCAAGCAGATTCTTGAGCTTGAAGATGGCGCAATCTCAGAGTACGCGGGCAACTATAGCTACTACTATGAGGAACGACAACGGCGTTTGCAGAAACTACTGGAGACGTATTCCATCCAGCAAGTAGAGATTAAACGGCTGGAAGTCAGTATGCAGCGACTCAAAGGCTGGGCGAAATTGAATTCTAAATTTGCCAGTCGGGCAGAATATATGGCAAAACGTGTGGAAAAAGCCAGAGAAGAGGCGATTAACCACCCAATTCTTGTGCGCGACAAAATCAAGGTGAATCTCGATGCCGACCGCAGTGGCAAGAAGGTATTGGAAATCAAAGGGCTGAGCAAGGTTCTTGACGGACGGGTGTTGTTTGAGCCGTTTGATCTGACCATTCTCTATGGCGAACGTGTTGGCATTGTGGGAGCCAACGGGAGCGGTAAAACAACATTGCTCAAAACAATGCTGGAATTACTTCCTCCCACAGAGGGCAGCGTCAATATAGGTGCCAGCGTCGTCGTGGGCTACTATGCGCAGGAGCAAGAAACCTTGCCATTTGAAAGCTCGCCGCTCGATTTTGTGCGACGGCTCAAGAAGATGAGCGAGCCGCAATCTATCGCCTTCTTGAGTACCCTGCTCTTCTCCTACGAAGATATTCATACGCCAATTGGACAGCTGAGCGGCGGAGAAAAGAGCCGCCTGCAAATGGCACGCCTGATGCTCACCGAAGCAAATTTCCTGCTGCTCGACGAGCCAACCAATAACCTGGACATTCCCTCGACCGAAGTCCTGGAGGCCGCCTTGCAAGACTTTGAGGGTACTGTGCTAGCTGTCTCGCATGACCGCTACTTTCTGGATAAGATAGTCACACGGATTGTAGCCATTGGCGATGATGGAAATGTGCGCATGTATCCAGGCAACTTCTCCTATTATCAGGAACACGCCAATTGGTAGGTGCCGGTTTACCGCGCCCACCGCCGATTCATCGGCAAAGGTGGGACGAGCCGATAAATCGGCGGTGGGCGCGGTAAACCGGCACCTACGTTGTACGGTAGCCATTTCAACAGAAGGGGCGAAACAAGGCTATCAAAAAGGTAGCCATTATGGTATAATTATGGAAGTGTTAGCAATAGCGAAGTAAGTCCTGGGAGGCGTCTTGCCTTGAGCAATTTTCATACAAATGGTTCCAGTTCTAGTAGGGACAGCTTTAGCACATCCACTAATGGGACAAATGGAACTTCTGGCAACAATGGCAGTAATGGCAATAGCAGTAGCAATAATTCGTTTGTGAGTCGGCGCGACATACGCGCAAGCAACCCCACCGGCGCGTTGCCAGTTGTTGGCGCGGGTCGTGGTTATTCCAGTTATACAGGTCATACTGGTTCTTTCGATTTTGAGGCCATGCTGATTTCTCTGCATGAACTCTTTGAACAAGACCGGCAGATAGCCAGTTCGCAGGATGCCCGGCGTTGCGGCATCTGTTACCTGCATTTTGTGGTGAGTGAACTGCACTATCGTGAAGAAGAGGGATTGTATGTTTGCCAGGGCTGCGAAAAAGCAGCCAGCAAACTACAATTACCTATGCTGCGTCGCCAACAAAAGTAGGTTTTTAGCATACAAGTGCAAGGGTGCCAGGGCACCCTTGCACTTGTATGCTAACATTATTCTACGACGGCTTCCTCTTCTAACTCCTCTTCCTCGTTCTCAGTGACCTCGCGCAGGTCTTCGGGCCTGTCAAGGCGGTCCAGGAAGAGAATGCCGTCAAGGTGGTCAATCTCGTGCTGGAGGATACGCGCAAACCAACCATCGGCATTTACCCTGATTGGTTTACCACGCACATCCAGACCCTTGATTACAACTTTTTCTGCACGTCGAATATTCTCTCCGACATAACCAGGAATGCTCAGGCAACCCTCCGGCCCAAGTTGCTCGCCCTCGGCCTTGACTATCTCAGGGTTGACCATCGCGACCTTGCGGTCCTCATACTCCGCCACAAAGAGGCGAATGGACTGGGCTATCTGCGGTGCCGCTAAGCCCACGCCGCGTGCAGCATGCATCGTCTCGAACATATCATCCGCCAATTTTTGAATTGATGGGTCAAAACGATGAATCTTACTGGCTTTCTTACGGAGAATAGGATTCTCCGTGGTGATAATTTTACGAATTGCCATTCCTAGTATTCCCTATACATACCCAGGCGTACCAACAAATGCCGCCCGTCTCCCATGACCACAAAGCGGTCAACATGATATAATCTTCTATACTGTCTATCCTATCACATCAGGCCGCGATTAGCTAGATTATGCAAGCGGAGGACATTTTTGTAGCTCAAAGTCAATAGTAATGAGCGTCTCTTGCAAGCTCTTAATGACGTTGACAATCTCAATCGGATTGCCTACACCTTCGTGTTCTTCCTGCGTGCGGTTCTCTTGTAACACAGCTATTTCGTGAAGAACATTATCTCGGAGTTTGCGCAGTTGTTCGCATCTGTTTGTATCGTTTGCCATAGCTATCTTCTCCTCTACAATAGAAAACGTCGTATAGAAAATATCATAACACAGAATATGCGAGATAGAACATGCTAGCAATCATCGCTTCCTATATCGAGCAACATCACCTGCTGCCAGCAGAAGGCACGGTCGTCGTAGCCGTCTCCGGCGGGGCAGATTCGCTCTGCTTACTCCACATCCTCAACCGTCTCTGTGGGCCGGGAAAACGCTATCCTCAGGTACGCTTGCATGTCGCACACCTCAATCATCAGTTGCGTGGCGAGGAGAGCGAACGGGACGCGGCCTATGTCGCATACGTAGCCAACATATGGGGTCTGCCCATCTCTACTGGTACGGTAGATGTACCACAGCTAGCACGATCAGAGCATCTCTCGCTTGAGGAAGCCGCCCGCGCCGCCCGTTATCGTTTCTTACGCGAAGTGGCGCACGTGCAAACTGGGCAAACCGGGCAACCTATTGCGGTAGCGCACCATGCCGACGATGAGGTTGAGACACTGCTACTCCACCTGTTGCGCGGCGGCGGATTAGCAAGTATGACAGGTATGCAGCCCCGACGAGGAGATATCATTCGTCCCCTTTTAGGAATTCACCGTTCCACTATTCTAGAGTATTGCCAACAACATGCCATTGTTGCAGTCGAAGATAGCAGCAATGCCGATACGCACTTCTTGCGCAACCGCATTCGTCACGAACTGCT
>DATGJV010000385.1:0-2680 GCA_035295005.1 Ktedonobacteraceae bacterium
ATGAATAGCGACGCTTGAATTGGCTGGTAGATAGGGTTCAGTGAACCCTATCTACCAGCCAATTCAAGCGTCGCTATTCATACAGGTCGAGTAATCACGACAAAGGCGGAATCGGCGATGTATTGATGTTCCCATACTGATTTGAGGCGTAGAGCGGGTTCTGGATAGCCGCCGCGAAAGCTTGCGTGGCTGAAACAGAGGACTCAATCCACCACTGGCTCTTCGTTGCCCGATTGTACCAGATGATAGCCTTGATTTGCGGGAAATGAGTGGGTACCTGCGTAGTATAGAGATCAGTAATCCAGTTCGCCTTACTCCCTCCGGCCTCATTGGACGCGGTTTCGGCGACAAAGACAGGTTTGGTGGTAATGGCGCTTAGATAGCCCAGGCTCAGCTTGAAGATTTGGGAGAACGTTTTCCATGTAGATGGGCTGCCAGCCCAGTTGTAGCCACTCAGTCCTACCCAGTCCACGTAGCTATCGCCTGGATACAGGTTCTTGTAAATCTGACCTTCACCATCCCAGGTAGCAGGCGTCCAGGCCCATGTGACATTGGTAGCACCCACCTGCGTAAAGATGTTATGGATATGAATCCAGGCGTTGCGGTAGTCTGAGGCTTTATTATTCATACCCCTTGCCCCTAATCCCCAGGGGTACCAGTTCGCGTTCATCTCCTGAGCAAAGCGGATGAAAAAAGGATAGCCCCATGCCTTTGCCGCCTGCGCGTACCCGGTAATGTAGCTATCAAAATTGCCCGCGATAATATTCGTGAGTGCATAGGTCGGCTGATGCGCCCCTTTATTGTACACCCACGGGTCCCACGTAATCATAGGAACGGAGCCATGGCTACGGATAGCGGTCATCAAGGCCGGGTTAAACAGGCTTGTAGACGGGTCGGGTCCGCCCCAGTTTGTAAAAAACATCACGAGGGCCACAGGCTTTTGCGCATCCGTCTCAAACTGCGTCAGCGTTGAAAAATCCGTCGGTGAGAGGTTCTGGACATTCACGCCATAATACACCCCTGGCGTTTGAGCAGAAACCTTCTGCAACGGATGCTGGCTGGATACCGGTTTGGCGGCATACGTTCGCGGCGTATTCAGTAATACTGGCACACTCAACAGGAGCAGGAGCAACACAACAATAATGATGCCATATTTCTTCTTTTGGCTGTGCCAGGTGGCACCTGGTAATCGTGTCATCTCAGGAAATTCCCCTTAATTTTCCAATTGTAATACCTCGGAAGAGGCTCTCTTCGCACTTCAATTGTACCATGAAAATTCCATTTGTAAAGCTCAATATACTTTAATGCTGGGTCAGCGTTTGTTCTATACACTCAGGATGCTTTCCTTGATAATAATAATGCAAAAAGAAACGCTATGACACACATAGATATACCTGCTACGAAATACCATCTTATCCAAAAGTACCGATTAAATTAGAAGCATAGACAGAGGACGAAAGCAAACTGTAATATAGGTAGTACCTGTGTTGGTAGGGGGATACGAATGAGGACCTGTTACTGTAAAATGGAGAAAATGTGGTGGTCGTTGCACACATTGAGGGGGAGCAAGAGAGCCGCAAGATTCTCTTGTCGCTTGCACAAAGTATACAAGAACGTGATATCGTCACGTATGAACATTCACGCCGGGTGGCGACATATGCGCAAAGACTGGCACGTTCCACTGGCTGGAGTCGGCGTGATAGCCGTAATCTCGCACTTGCTGCATTAGTGCATGATTTAGGCAAAACATGGATTACGAACGAGATATTGAATAAGTCTGGCTCACTTTCTGACGAAGAGCGGCGCACAATGGAACGCCACCCGGTGATTGGAGCGCGAATGTTGATTGGCTGCGAGGTTGATCCTTTTTTCGTTGAAATCGTGCTGCACCATCACGAGGCATGGGACGGTCATGGCTATCCCGATGGGCTACATGGGGAAGCTATTCCTCTCGGCGCTCGCATATTAAGCATTGCCGATGTCTTCGATGTACTAACTTCGCAACGTCCCTATAAAGTGCCGCTTACGCAAGAAGTAGCGCGTGAGCGTCTGCTGCTCGGCGCGGGGGCCAGTTTTGACCCAACGCTTGTACATGCATTCCTGCGTCTTCTCGACCGCCATCCTGATTTCTTGCTCCCACAGCTCATTTGTTCGTTGCCCACTGCTATCGCGCATCAAGCATCGCCAATAATGACGCATCTTTAACGGGCTATCTCACGTAGATCAAACACCGGACCATCGCGACAGACCAACCTGGAACCGGAGCGCGTCTCGACACTACACGTGAGGCATACTCCGTTGCCACAGACGAACGGACGCAACAGCGTCGCTTGCGCGAAGTGTTTGAGGCGGATCCTTTCATAACGGGCATAGAGTGCCACAGATGTTTCCTGCGCAACACAGAGGCATGCGGCATCGGCCCACGATACATAGGCTCCCAGCACACTGAGAATATCCCCCCGTTGTCCGGTGCTGCCATCCTTTGTTACGATATGGTATTCCACTTCTGGCGGCAACAGAGCAGGTGGATACACCTCATACTCGTTTTCGTAGGCAGCAACGAGCGTAACCGACAATTCTTGCTCAAGAGCAGCTTGCGCGAGATACATGAGGCCCGCGACTCCCGTACCTTCGCTGACCAACAAAAGATTGCTGACCGTAGGGCGTATATTCCACCCGT
>DATGJV010000386.1:0-3382 GCA_035295005.1 Ktedonobacteraceae bacterium
ATTACCGGCGGCAAACATACGAATCTTGAAGAGCTTCAGTCGGAACATCGGGTCGTTGACATGCAGTTCAATCCAGATAAATGCGGCCAGCAGAAGAACACCGAAAGTAATCGCGGCAATGACCAGAGGATTGCCCCAGCCTTGCGGCGAATTGCCATAGGGTTCAATGCCATACGTTATACCCAGCAAGAGAATGGTCGCGCCTACCGCAAAGGTGATATTCCCCGCCCAGTCAATCTTTTGATGCTCGCGAATCGTTGCCGTCTCACGCAGCATGAGATACGCCCAGACGGTGCCAAAGATACCGACGGGGACGCTGACCAGAAAAACCAGGTGCCAGCTGAAAAAGGCCAGGATGCCACCCAGTATCAGACCAATCACGGAGCCAAGAATGGCTGCAATCTGGTTGATGCCCATCGCTAAACCGCGCTGGTTCGGTGGAAATGCATCCGTGAGAATAGCGGTGCTATTGGCAAAGAGAAAGCCCGAACCAACTCCCTGTACCAGTCGGAAAAGTATAAGTTCCAGCGCACCCGTATTGCCCGTCCCAGGTGTGAGCCAGAGCAACGTACTTCCCACGGCAAAAATCGCGAAACCTAGATTATACATTTTGACGCGACCAAACATATCGGAAATGCGCCCAAACGTCACCAGTAATGTGGCTGTTACCACCATATATCCCAACAGCATCCAGAGAAAATAATTTGTCTCACCCGGAGCGAGCGGATTCACATGAATGCCGTTGAAGATTGCTGGCAGCGAAATCAACACAATGCTCGCGTCAATACTCGCCATCAATACGCCGAGCGTCGTGTTGGAAAGCGCAATCCATTTGTAATGCGGACCAACCGGTCGTCGTCGCCTGTCATGTGAAGTACCTTCAGTTATCCCCGTTTCATTGTGCTGATGACCATTCATCAGGCTATTTTTTCCCATGAAAGTCTCCCGAAGTTTTCGTAGCGAAGAAGTTTCTCCGTAGCTATACACTCAATCCCATCTACCTTTCCCCCCATGGTAATATCATATATCATTATTATCGTTTACGTCAACGTCAATCTTTTACAAAGGACATTATAAACCATTGCCCCTTTATCTTCCAGGGTGATTCATGATATGATTCCCATGAGAAACCAGTGTTGTTTTCTCAGGAAAGGTGTTCCAGAGAAGGAAGGTCAGATTATTTATGGTTAAACATATCGCACACCATGCACCAAAACATGCGCCGGGACAGACAGTCTATGAACAGTACTTGCGTACTCAAGAACTACTTTCGTTGCAAAAACCAGAGGATGAGCTGGTGCATCACGACGAATTGCAATTTCAAGTAGTACATCAGGTCTTTGAATTGTGGTGGAAAGAGACAGATTTTGAACTGCGTAGTGTCCGCACCTTATTGCAGCAGTTTAACATACCACCTGCTTTGCGCCTGTTGCAGCGCGTTATCCGCATTCAATTTCTGATGCTCGACAATGTGCGTATGCTCGAAACGATGACGCCGTGGGATTTTCACGGCTTCCGCAAAGTGCTGGCCGACGGTGCAGGTACCGACTCGCCTGGTTTTCACAATCTCATGACCATTTCGCCGCTCCTTTGGGACGATTTTCTTGGCGTTCTCGAACACGAGCAGATATCATTGACCGACGTATATATCCACGCCGACCAGCATCCATTAATAACGGCGCTGGCAGAAGCTCTGACTGATTACGACGAGGTTTTTCAGATTTTCCGCGCCCAGCATCTGAAGCTGGCACAACGTATGATTGGTCCTGGTTCTATTGGCACCGGTGGTACACCAATGGAATTATTAGCGCGTACCCTGCAAGACGTGTTCTATCCCGAACTATGGGAAGTGCGCAACCGCCTCACACAAATCGCCGACGAACAGGGATTGAAGTAAAAAGTATCTCAGGGAAGATGGTCTCCGATGAAAAAAGAGCGGCTAGCCGCTCTTTTTTCATCGGAGACCATCTTCCCTGAGATATAATAGCTGTATCGAAGGAAGATTGTAGAGGCGGCCCAATCCATTGTATTGGGCCGCATGGTTGTGTGGAAAGAAAGGATAACTTATGAGAGCAATTATTAGCGTCGCCAACCGCACTGGACTGGTGGAGTTAGCGCGTCAATTACAAAGTCACGATGTTTCGACGTATTCGACGAGCGGCACACTGAACGCCATTAAGACAGCGGGATACGAGGCGGAATCGGTAAGCGTGTTGACCAATTTTCCCGAAATTTTGGATGGGCGCGTGAAGACGCTGCACCCGGCTATTTTAGGTGGTATCCTGGCAAGGCGCGATCTGCCAGCGCATATTGATCAACTGCAAGAGTATGGCATCCCGCAAATTGACCTCGTCGTCGTAAACCTCTATCCCTTCGCTGAGACGGTAGCACAACCGGAAACAACATTGAGCGAGGCACAGGAACAAATTGACATTGGTGGCGTCACCCTTATCCGGGCGGCGGCCAAGAATTTTCAAGATGTGATTGTGCTGGTGCGTCCGGCGGATTACGAGCCGGTCATGCAGGAATGGAGCGAACAGGGTGAGGTAAGCATCGAGACGCGCCGCCGCCTCGCCGCCATCGCGTTCCAGCATACCGCCAACTATGACACCGCCATTGCCGAATATTTGCGTAATCCTGCGTTAGACTATTTCCCTGAAGACTTAACATTACCACTCAAGCGCGTTCAGACGCTACGCTATGGCGAGAATCCGCACCAGCGAGCGGCCTTCTATCGTTGGGCTGAGACGAGGCCCAATGCCTCTGTTCCCACCATCGCGGGAGCCGAAGTATTGCACGGTAAGGAGCTTTCTTTCAACAACTTGATTGACCTCGACGCCGCGCTTGCCGCTGCCAGCAGCTTTACCGCGCCAACGGTGGTTATTATCAAGCATACCAACCCGTGCGGCCTCGCCTGTGATGATGTGCTGGTTGAGGCGTACAAAAAAGCGCACGCCGGCGACCCCATTTCCGCTTATGGCGGGATTATTGGCAGTAATCGCGTGATTGACGCTGCTACCGCTCGCGAAATTCACCAGCTATTCTACGAGGCAATTATTGCCCCCGATTATACGCCGGAAGCCTTGCAAATATTGCGCGAGAAAAAGAATCTGCGCATCCTGGCTACCCATTGCGCAATCGAGCCAAAGGCCCTCAACACGCAGGCCCTGGCCCTCGGACGCCCGGATATACGCAGCGTCAGCGGTGGTTTGTTGTTACAGACGCCTGATGCCGTAGGTGAGCAAGAGATTGAGTACTCTTCCATCACTGACCGCGAACCGACACTTGAAGAGGTGACAGCCCTGATGTTTGCCTGGAAAGTTGTGCGCCATGTGAAATCGAACGCTATCGTTCTCGCACGCAAACTGGCGATTGTCGGTGT
>DATGJV010000387.1:0-14652 GCA_035295005.1 Ktedonobacteraceae bacterium
TGATTGTGCAGGATACGCGGGGGCGCATGACCTCCGAAGGCGAGTGGGTACCCTTCAATAACGAGGCGAACGATGGCTACGATACTGTTCAGTGGGCAGCGCAATTACCATTCAGTAATGGCAGCGTGGGTATGTATGGCGCTTCCTACTATGGCTTTACGCAGTGGTCGGCGGCGATACTTACTCCCCCGGCGCTCAAGGCGATGGTGCCGTTTATCACCTGGAATGATCCGCTCAATGGCGTGGTCTTTCGCGGTGGGGCGCTGGAACTTGGTTCTGCCGGAAGCTGGAACCTGATGATGGGCCTTGACGTGATGATACGCCGCTATCGCGACAATCCCCAGGCGCTGGGACGCGCAATCTATATGCTGACAAAGGACATGGATACGCTTGGCTCAGCAGGCTACTTTGCGTTGCCACTACGAGAATTCGGCCCCATTACCCGGCACAATATCGCGCCCAATGTGTTTGAGGCGATAGAAAGCCCGATGGACCGCGCATTGACGGACAAGATGACCATTGTTGGCAAGCATGAGCATGTGACGGTTCCCTCGTTGAATGTCGGCGGCTGGTATGATATTTTCCTACAAGACACGATCAGCAATTTCACCACAATGCGCGAGCATGGCGCTACGCCAGAGGCTCGTCAAAGCAAATTGCTGATTGGCCCGTGGGCGCATGGAGTCGTGACCAATCCGATTGGTGAGATGAATTTCGGCTTCGCTTCAACGGCTGCGCTAATAGATTTGCAAATTGATTTTGGCAGTATGCAGTTACGCTGGTTCGACCACTGGATGAAGGGCATTGATACTGGCATGTTGCGTGAGGCACCGATCAAACTATTCGTGATGGGCGCGAACGTCTGGCGAGACGAGCAAGAGTGGCCGCTTGCGCGAGCAGTGGATACCCACTTCTATCTACATAGTGGTGGTCAAGCCAATACGCTACAGGGCAACGGCGGACTCAGCACCGAGGCTCCGGGCGACGAGCCGTTTGACCAGTATAACTATGATCCGGCCAACCCCGTCATCACTCATGGTGGTGCGCTACTGATGTCGCCGGAGTATCGGCCCGGCCCGTTTGACCAGACACCAGTTGAGATGCGTGAAGATGTGCTGGTCTACTCGACTCCCGCGCTGGAGCAAGATGTGGAGGTGACAGGCCCCATCATCGTTCACCTGTGGGCGGCATCGAGCGCACCCGATACCGACTTCGTGGCACGTCTCGTAGATGTTCATCCCAACGGTTACGCGCAAAACCTGACGGACGGCATTATCCGCGCCCGTTATCGCAACTTCGCGCAAGGTGAGGCTCCGTCATTGATCGAACCGGGTACCGCTTACGAGTATGTAATTGACCTGTGGGCCACCAGCAATGTCTTCAAGGCAGGACATCATATTCGCCTCGATGTGACGAGCAGCAACTTCCCTCGTTGGGACCGCAACCCCAACACCGGTCATGATTTCGGCGCTGATGCCGAGCTAGCGGTCGCCCATCAGAGCATTTTGCACGACCGCCAACATCTTTCGTATATCGTGTTGCCCATCGTACCAATTGTCGTTCAGGCACAATAAAGAATGAATGAGAACAGCAGGGAATGGCCTGTTCAGATATATCAGATATACATGAGAGGATGACAACACCATAGCTGCTTGATGGCTATGGCTCAAGAAAATGACAACGCAAATTATGCCCACAATAATGAGCAGTAGTACAACGAGACTAATTGCTAACATATTGAACGGGTGTGAGGAAAATTTCGTATGCTGCTTCGCCACCTGTATATTGGGTATCGGTAATGTCGGAGCGGTGGATGTTTCACTGGTTGAACCATCGCTATCTGGCTCCTGAGCGGGGAGGGGAGTATGCCCCTGATGTTTCGCCTTCGTGGGTTCTAACGTTGCGACATGTCCATTGGCTCCCATCAATACTTGTGAGGGGTGCGGCGTGCGCACTGGTAGGGCTTCTTTTCTCATTGCAGGTAAGGCAAGTGTAGACTGTGTACGCAGGCTGCCAGCAACAGATGCCGTTTTTTGTCCGACAGAGTTTGCTGACCCTGAACTACCAGGTTGGCGTAGTGATTGCAGAATACTATCATATGCCAGGGCGAATTCCAGAATGGTGGGGTAGCGTTGATCGGGCTTTTTTGCAAGCGCACGCAAGAAGGGCTCATCCAATTCACGCGGAAAAGATGAACTGTGAGCGCTGGGTGGTGTTGGCGGCGTATGATGATGGTGGTGCAATAGCTGGCTGGCATTGCCCTCGAAGACAGCACGGCCAGTGATAAGCTGGTACATCATGACCGCGAGCGCATACTGGTCGGCTGCCGGACCCACGTGTACCGATGTCGCCAGGGCGGGGTCATCGAATTGCTCAGGAGCCATATAGAGCGGCGTGCCTACCGAGCGGTGCAGCGAACGCCCGTTGCGATAGAAAGCAGCCAGGCCAAAATCGGCCAGTAATAACACTGGTTGCCCATGAGGAAATATTTTCGCGAGATGATCTTGCTGTCCAATTTTTACGGTATGTTTTTCGACACGAATTAAGAAATTTGTGGGTTTGATATCGCGGTGAATAATGCCATGATCGTGGGCGCATTGTAATGCAGAGGCCGCTTGCAACAGATAATAGCCAGCCTCTTCGGCGGCGATAGGCCAACTGAAGTTATATTGCTGGGTGCGCTTCTGTAGCCAGTTCCATAAAGAGCCTTCAGAGAGATACGGCATTACAAGATAGGTAATAGGCAGACCATCCTCTTCAATGGTCTCTTCCCCAAAGTGATAGAGTGGAAGAATATGTTCGTGTTCTAATTCGGCGACAGCGCGTGCCTCACGTTCAAAACGTAATGCGGCTTGCCGACCTTCTGGAGTATCGGGAACGGCCCGCAAGTCTCCACAAACGACCTTAATCGCAACTTTTCGTCCTATGCGTGCATGTTGAGCCAGATAAATATCGCCCATACCGCCGCTCTCGATGAGCCGTACCAATCGGTACCCACCAAGAGTTTTCCCCGCCAATATATTTATCATTTTCATCCTCATACAGGAATAATGTGCATAGAGGAGTGATTTCATAGTCCCTCTAATTACCAGTATACTAACGATGTAAAAAAGCGTGGGATGATATGGGACAAAGGTACAGATTGTGGATATCGCCGCCCGCTTGTTGCAAACAAACTTATACTAAAAGCAAGCTGTACAGTATCGGTGGGACAAAAGTGGAGGCAGATAGGAGTGCTGGTAAAGAGACGTTTACAGGATATAATTCAACAGGTTCGGCACCTTCTCTCCTGTGGAAGCGTGCATGTTATGCTAGGATGTACAGTGCCAGAGCTGTGCCATCCTTTACTGAACCAATTATCCCTCGCGAGGTATGCTATTGTCGTGGATAGTGGAGCAATCAGTGGTGCCGCGCTCTTGCAATATGAGTATATGCGTGCGCTCTGCGATGTATCGCTCTACAAAGGTCAATTTTCCGCGAGTAGTGCTATGCAATGGTGTATTGACGGGGTGAATATTAACAGTATCGCTGTTGCTCCCCTGGAAGTATTCCCCGATGTCAAAACTGACACAGGCGTTATTGGGTTTATCGTATGTACGGATGCATGTCCAGAAGCTTTTTCCTGTGGTGAACACCTCCTGTTACAGCGCTATCTGCCGCAGATTACCGATCTTCTTGTGCAGGATGCCGCCAATTACCTGTCCATACGCACACACAATAGTACTACGCAGGTTCATTCACCATCAACTGTGCTGATTCCACACAACACGACTCATCGCGCCGTGTTTGCACGTCCCGTTGCCCCACAGCTTAAACTACTTGACCCGTTGAAAAACGAGTTTATCTCCATGCTCAGCCATGAATTGCGCTCACCATTAACCGCGATTAAAGGCTATGCCATCCTTTTACAGGCTTATGGTATCAATGGCAACAGTGATGAGCAAAGTGATGCCGGAAATGTTGGGATCAACAGCGTTGAGGAACTTACTCCCATGCGTCAACGTGAATATCTTGATATCATCATGGAGCAGACAAATCACCTGGAAGTGCTGATCAGTGATTTGCTCGATATATCACGCATGCAAGCGGGGCGGTTGGCATTGCGCTATACGCAGGTTGATCTGACTGAGCTTTGCCGACGTGTGGTACAACTTGTACAGCAACGCGCCGACCAGCAGTATCCTGATCGCTATACGTTTCACTGCGCCATCGCGCCGGAACTTCCCACGCTATGGACTGATGCACACCGGATGCGGCAAATTCTGACGAACTTACTGGAAAATGCTGTCAAATATTCGCCGGAAGGTGGCCTGATAGAAATTCTCGCTCATATTCCTGATACTTCGTGTACCTCTAACGACTTCTCTACTTTCCACATGGCTTCAATCGAAGCCCCCAGAAATAACCACACGGCTGAACCAATTGTGGGCCGACAAGGCATGTTTGCTATCACCATTCGCGACAATGGTATCGGCATTCCTCTCCAGCAACAGTCTCATCTTTTTA
The DNA here is from genome assembly GCA_035295005.1 of Ktedonobacteraceae bacterium. GTDB lineage: Bacteria > Chloroflexota > Ktedonobacteria > Ktedonobacterales > Ktedonobacteraceae > DATGJV01. Next base: position 4,507 of record DATGJV010000387.1, read on the forward strand.
AACCCTTCAGTCGGCTTGAGCATCCGCTGACGCAAGATGTTCAAGGTGCCGGATTGGGACTCTTCATTACCTGTAAACTGATAGAAGCGCTGGGCGGCACCATTTCTTTGCAAAGTAGCGAGGGCAAGGGAACAAGTATCACCTGTCTTTTACCAATCAGGCAACCGGAAAACGTTGCAATCTCCCCAACTGGCACTTGCTAAAAGCGGTTGGGTTTGTTATAGTGTCAGTGGGTAAAAATCGCACTGTAAAGGATAGAACTATGCAAATCGGTCTGCTTGAGGACGATACCGCTATCCAGGAGATGTTACTTCTTGTGCTAGAGGATGCAGGATATAGCGTCCACAGTTATCCCACTGCCGATGCGTGTTTAGATGCTTTATTTAACGGTACACAGGGTCAGAACACATCTCCAATTGATTTGCTCATCGTTGATTGGCGTTTGTCAGGGTCAATTCCCGGGACAGAGGTGATACGCACGTTGAGAGCAAATGAAACTTATAGCTCTCTCCCCATTATTTTAACGACCGCTGCAACTTTTCCTAACGATGATGAACTGCGTGATATGCATGTAGCACTACTTGAAAAACCCTTTGCGGTTGATGATATCGTAAACCTGATAAAAAACCTGGTATAGGTATTTTCACCTGGTCTGGTATGGTAAGCTCAACAATCCTTAGAAAACAATGAGCTTACCTTAGAGAATGCTGAGTCTTTTATTGTTGACTTGTCTAGCGCGGGAATCCTCTGTTATTCTCTATAGTAGTGATAGTGATATGTACTTTTTCCACTTCTTCCATATAAATTGTCGTGCGGGTCAGGTAAAAAATCGGCACTGATAGAGGAACCGTTAAGTGGGTATTTGCGTCATATCCTGTCGAGTGCATAAGAAAGCAGCTTTGAAAGAAGCTGTAGTGTGGGTAATGCATCCAGCCAGGGGGTTGGATGAGAATTGAAAAAGAAAGAAACAAAGGGAGAACAACAATGCAAATGCAAAAAGGTCGAGGTCGTGGTTTCGCATCAATGAGCCCTGAGAAAAAGCGTGAAATTGCCAGCAAAGGCGGAAAAGCCGCTCATGCCATGGGTACCGCGCACAAATGGACAAGCGAAGAGGCTCAGGCCGCGGGTCGCAAGGGTGGTTCTATTAGCCGCCGTCGCCCCAGAAACAGCATTCAGGCGTAGTGTTTTATGTTTTCAGCAATAAAGAAGGCTAGCGTTTTGCGCTAGCCTTCTTTATTACTTTTTCACGCGAGAAGCGTTTAAGGGAGTTGTACGTACAATACCGGGTTCACCCAGATATTATTTACCACGACCATAAAATGAACATGCGGCCCCGTTGATGCTCCGGTGCTACCCTCATACCCAATAATCTGACCTTTGGTCACATTCTGACCCGTACTGACGATAAAGCGTTCCATGTGTCCGTAAATAGTGGCAATATAGTTGCCGTGGTTGATTTTGACGGCCCAACCGAGGCCAGACCAATCCCAGCCCGTCCAGATAACTTGCCCTGTATCTGCTGCCATGATGGGTGTGCCATACGGTGCGGCAAGGTCAATGCCCGTATGTGGCTTCCAGCATCCACACCAGAACTGGTATTCGGGATTCCCAAATGGCTGTGTAATAGTTGCTCCAACGATTGGGCGCTGCATTTGTCCTGTTCCCATCACACCGCTCGCGGGAATTTGCGTCGCACATGTTCCCCAGATATCATTTCCTCCACAATAGCCTTCATTTGTCCTCAAAGCAGGGGTCGCGGTCGGCGTAACCGGATTTTGCGACATAGTGAAGGCACCTGTTTGCGCATTGGTAAACCAGTTATTGACTGATTGTACAAGATTCTGTGTATGCTGACTGCTCCCAAGTGGTGAAACCAGCAATGTTGTCAATACCAGTACCAGGATGCAGCCCAACACTGCGCCAATCAATATGCGAGTGCCGCGACGCGGCTTCCGCGAAACGGACGCCCGTTTTTTCTCCGCAGGTATCACCACACGCGCTTTGGTTACAGGAAAAGATGGTGTTGGTGAATTGGGTGAGAGCGTCGTAATCTGGCCGTTGAGCGGGCGCGTTTGTCGCTGCACTGGTCCCGTCGGTGTGTCATACCACAAATCACTGGTATTTCCCAGAGGTCGTGTGGTATGGGCATTTTGCATAGAATCATCAATGTAATTCAAGGGATGCGTTGTGCGGACATGCGACGGGGACGGAGTGTTACTAAAAGGCCGCTTTACATGGTCATCAGAAAAAGGTGACATGAGAAACCTCACTTATTCGCATCATTGTGCTTGTGCTGGTAAACACAAGAGTAGTGTACCTGAGAAATGCGCTATTGCCAATAGAGGTACGCTGCATGGTAGCTCTAATAGGCTAGAAGAGCATTTCCTATTTGAACGTTTAGCACAGCCAGTTTCGCATAGTTTTTGAGTCTGAGCGAGCGATACGCCTTGTTTGAAGGGAACGGATGGCCCTTTCTACGAACAGGCATGGTACTTTTTGGAACAAAACTGGTCATTAGAAATGATGACTGTTATAATTTCCCCGAACAAGAAATGAACCTGTGCTTGCTAGCCTGATAGGAGAATCCGACCATTTCAGCCGAAACAGAAGATAGAGAAAATACATCAACGATGGTCGCGGTTGCCGTTGAGACGCAACTCACACCATCTCCAACGCCCACCAGTACCCCTGTTCCTCCCACACTGTCGCGCTGGTTTGGCAACGCTTTCAAAATTGATCTGAAGAGCTTTCGTGCGGGCGGCATTTCACTCAGAAAATTCAGCATCACTGAAGGCGCTCTTTTACTGATAGCAGGCTATCTCGCCTCGCGTGGATTGGGTGTTGTACGCCAGTCACTTTTTAACGCCATGTTCGGCACGGGTATCCAGGCAAGTGCCTACTATGCCGCGTATCGCTTACCGGATACATTATTTGAATTAATTGCGGGCGGCGCACTTTCACATGCGTTCATTCCCGTGTTTATTTCCTATGAAAAAGATCAAGGGCGGCGTGAAGCATGGCGACTAGCAAGCCTTGTCTTCAATATTCTGCTGGTTGTCCTCACTCTCTGTACGCTCATTGCCGAGTTTGTTGCACCTGTCTTCGTTAGCCACCTGCTGGTACCTGGATATTCACCCGCAACTCAGGCGCTGACGACATCGCTCACGCGCATTATTCTGATCCAGCCACTGATTCTAGGGTTGGGTACAGTGGCTTCTGCCCTGTTGAACGGCAAACGGCAGTTTTTGTTACCCGCGATTTCTCTGGCTGTCTACAATTTTGGTCTGATCGGTGGTTTGCTTTTCGCAATGGCTGTCCCCGGTGTGGGTATCTATGGCCCAACTGTGGGCGTCATCTTTGCCGCTATATTCCAGGTAGCGGTGATGATTCCTGGTATTTTCAAACAAGGCGTGCGCTATGCGTTTATCTGGAACCTCAAACACCCTGGATTACGTCAAATCATGCGTTTGCTCGGCCCTAATGTGCTCTCCTTAGGAATTGCCGCGATCACCACCATCATTGATACAGCTTTTATCTCTTATATGCCTGATAAAGCCAGTCTCGCGGCACAGCACAACGCGCACCTGTTATTTTCCTTACCACAAACGCTGGTTTCTCAAGCTATCGGCACGGCTGCTCTCCCTCTACTGGCTATTTTTGCGATGAATGGTCACTATGTGCGCTTTCGCACGAATGTAAGCAAGCTACTCACCGGTACGCTCATCGTTAGCATACTGGCCTCGCTGTTTTTGTTTATGTTCGGTAAACCGCTCATCCATCTACTCTTCCAGCATGGCGCATTTAACAAACATTCGTCGGCTGTAACGGGAACCGCTTTGATGGGCTACGCGATTGCCTTGCCAGGATTATCAATGGCGGCATTACTGTTCATCATTTTCTACGCGATGAAGGATGCGTGGACACCATTCGTTATTAACATTATTGGTCTGGGCATCCACTTTCTGCTGGTTGTCTACCTGCTGAGGACATTGCACGGGCAACATATCATTCTCACCATTCCACTTGCTGGCGCTGGCTCCGGCCTTACCGAAACTGTGCTGCTCGGTGCCATTTTATACTTCCGGTTGCGTTCCAAAGTGCGAACCGACAGGGGGATGCAGCGTCTCGAACGCTGGCGCAACCGCGCACGTGGCGTCATGGTGCCAGCATTACCTGCAGGCGGAGAAATAGGAAACATACCAGAACCGGAGATGGTGGACGAAGCAAGTATCACTGAGTTATTTTATCCAACGGAAGAACTTGCTGATGCACCAATAGAGCCAGAGGCAGTGGTAATGGAAGAAGAATCTGCGCTGGAACCAACAGAGGTATTAGAGTTGCCGGTAGAAGTCGTACATTCGGATGTGCCAACGGAAGAGGAACTAAAAGAAGAAATTCCCGAAACGGCTACAAATACACCTGATGAAGCAGTGGAACCTGTGGAAAACCCGGAAAACGCGCAAACTATTGAAGTTGCAGGCAATGAAGATGAATCGTTGCCTCCAATAGCACGACCGAAGCAAAAAGCGGCGGCTTCTCAACGTCAACCAGAAAGGCAACGTAGTTCGACAAAACGCAAACCCACTGGCAACAAGCCTTCTCGAAAAAAGAAGAACAACCATTAAGCAAGCAGAACGCCAGTGAACAGAAACAGCGACAAGTGTGCTTGTCGCCGTTTCTGTTCACTGGCGTTCTGCTTGCTTAATAACTCCAGTTGACGCCGCATTGGGCGCACTGTTTTGCCGGGTGCTCGCTTTCAAATGCCTGGCGGAAGGCTTCGTAACGCGCACCGCGCCAGATAGCGGCGATAGGCTCTTGAAACACGTTTCCTAGCACACGCTCCTCTTTATATTCCCTGGCGCTTTTATGGCCGAAGGGCGCGAAACAGCAGGAAAGCACATTACCACTGGACGTGATGTAGGTCAATGAATACGGGCGCTGGCAACCAGACCAGGGCCGGTCGCCAAAATCACGCACGATACTTTCATAGGGCGTAGCCGATCCGGCGGCTCTAAAAGTAATGCCGCGCTCTTTGCATATCTCCTCGCAGCGGCGCACAAGTGCTAATTCATCTGCTGTCGAACGCCGGAACAACGCCTGCCTGGAGTGGGCCAAACCTTCCTCGAAGTAGACAAGGCGTTGCATATAGACTTCTCGCACACCGTTTTTTGTGGCAAGATCAATCAATCCTGGCAATTCATGGAGATTCTCGCGCATGGCGGTAAACCAGAGCGAGACGGCGGGTTTAGTCGCATTCTGCGCCTTTTGCATCTCAATAAAGGCTCTGACATTCCGCCATATTTTGTCGAAAGCATCCACACCACGCACTATGGCGTAGGTTTCGGGCGTTGATCCATCCATAGAGAGGCGATATTCGTCAAGACCCGCGTCAATCAGCGCCTGACCGCGTTTGGGAGTAAGGGCAATACCATTTGAGTTGAACAGGACATAGGTACCGCGATCTTTGAGATAGCGCACCATGCGCGGCAACTCTTTGTTCAGCAATGGTTCACCCAATCCATGCAATACCACGCGCTCTAGCACGGGAAATTGGTCAACAATGTAGCGAAATTTATCAAAGCTCAAATCCCGGTCGTCCTCGCGTGAGAGCAATGTGCGCGGGCATTGCTGACAAAGCTCATTACAACGGCTTGTCGGCTCAATATAGATTGAACGCGGCAAATTAGCGATTGATACTGTGGTCATAGAGGCTCCTTGTGCTAGTAATGTAGGCGGCAGTTGTGGGTGCCAGTTGATTATCTATCTCCAATACCTGGGCCAGACGTAACAGGTCAGGTAGTTCGTCTACATCAAATAAAGGGTGAATGCATTGAACAGTTAAACCCTTGCGCTCTGCCAGCTCAATTGTCATCTGCGTGACACTGCTGGTACTCATAGGAATACCACTGAAGACATCGTGTGGCTCATGCATCGCGATTAAGTAATACCCGCCATCTTCGGATGGCCCAAGTACCATGTCTGCTTCATTGAGAGCAGCACGGGCATCAGCGATGATATCACGGGTAATATGAGGCGAGTCCGAACCAATGAGAATCGTATTCTGATATCCGTGGGCATGTAACCACTGAAACGCATAGAGCAAGCGTTCGCCCAGGTCGTCTCCTTGCTGCGGAAAACAGGTGATGGACGGTGCGCACTCAGGAACGAGTGTGGCAATAAATGAGGCGTAATCAACATGCGCGGGTGTAAATGTCCAGTACAGATCATACTCCTGACCCGCGAAACGCCGGGCGAGGTCGGTAAGAAATGCCCGGTAGAGTTGCGCTGTTGCCTCATCTCCAATGGAACGGGCCAGCCTCGTTTTCGTTTTGCCCACTTCTGGATAACGCGCAATAATCACAAGGGCGGTGTCTGCGTGTTGTTTCATACGTTTCCCCTGCTACCCGCATAGCGCAGTGTCGTGCGCAACATAGAATAGGCAGCTTTCACACTACCACTGATGGTACCCGCGACTTTGGAGCGACCGTGACTGCGCCTTCGGTAGTGAATGGGCAATTCTACAATACGATAACGCGCCTTTGCCGCTTTAACCAGCATCTCGACAGGCCAACCAAAGGTCATTTCTCGCATGTGCAATGCCTCCAACGCAGAACAACGTAGCACGCGAAATGAGCCAATATCAGAGAGACGCACACCATAAATGATACGCAGCAAACGGCTTACCAGCCAGTTTCCCAGGCGAGCTTGCGGGGGAATAGCGCCTCGCTCGGAACGTTTGCTTACTCGCGAACCAATAACCATATCGGCGTATCCTGCATGAACAGGTGCAAGCATTGAGGGAAGGTCGGCGGGATCATCACTGCCATCACCATCCATAAAAATCACGATATCTGCACCCAGAGCGCAGGCTGTTTGGAATCCCTTCAAGCAGTTTCGCCCGTATCCATGCCGGGGTTCACTCGCTACAATCGCACCCGCTGCTTTAGCAACTGCTGCTGTCGCGTCGGCGCTGCCGTTATCCGCGACAATAATCCAACGGGCGAAATCTTGTGGAATTTCTGGCAATAACTGGCGGAGCGCGGCCTCTTCGTCTAGTGCGGGTATTACAATTGCCACGTTTTCGGCTGGCATAACATACAACTCCTCAATACAAAGGACAACTTCCAGGACAATATAACTCGCGATATAACCATAACACGTAATAGTGTCTGAAAAATTTACAAAACGTTACACCGCTATCCCTACTGGTACCACTTTCCGTCACGAGGATAGGAAATGCATAGTACTTCCTGTGTATGTTGGTAGCAGCCTGTGAAAACATGTGCCAAACTAACGTATAGAATGCAACATTGAATACTCAGCAAAAGAGACGGCGCGTGCGCTTGACATGTTCTATATAGATGAATATACTTATTGCAATATTTGAGACTGCATTTCTGTTGTTATCCTAGCTGCCGGATTGCGCTACGCAATAAGTAAAGGAGCGACCAGTGGACTCCGAACAAATACAGGAAAGTGATACGCTTGCTGTCCCCAATTCGGGTGGTCTCCCGCAGAATATCAATGTTGTTGAGGATGAGATAATCATCAGCGCCACCAAATTAAACAAGTATTTTGGTGATAAGCACGTTCTCAAAGATATTGATTTCGTCGTGCATAAACGCGAAGTCCTCGCGTTGATTGGGCCAAGCGGTTCAGGCAAAAGCACCCTCATCCGTTGCCTGAATGGATTGGAAAAAGCAACGAGTGGCGAAATCATCATTCATGGACACAGGCTTGATCCGAACTTCTCGACAAAGCAACTCAGCCCCATTCGCGCCGAACTGAGTATGGTTTTCCAGAATTTCAATTTGTTCCCCCATATGACGGTGTTGCAGAACGTGATTGAAGCTCCCTTGCTGGTGCGCAAAATGCCAAAAGATCAGGCGGTGGCGCTCGGCGAGAAACTGCTGGCGAAGGTCGGTCTATCGGAAAAACGTGATGTGTACCCCAGTCGGCTCTCAGGTGGGCAGAAGCAGCGCGTTGCGATTGCTCGCGCACTGGCGATGCAACCGAAAGCCTTGCTCTTTGACGAGCCCACATCGGCACTTGACCCAGAACTGGTGGGTGAGGTACTCAAAGTCATGAAAGACCTCGCGTATGAAGGCAGTACAATGGTGGTCGTGACACATGAAATGCAATTTGCGCGTGACGTATCGGATCGTGTGGTGTTTATGTCTGACGGTGTGATTGTTGAGCAGGGCGACCCGGAAGATTTATTTCGACATCCTAAAGAGAGACGCACGCAAGCATTCCTGGAGCGCGTTCTCTCCGTTTTGCCATAGATTCGTTGACCTATTTTCCCAGGAAGCACAAACAGAAAGGCATTATTTCCTATGGACAGTGAATTTAACAGGCGCACCTTTCTCAAGCGGAGTGGTCAAATTGGTGGCCTCGTTGCCTTTGGCGGAGCGTTAGAAGCATTACTTGCCGCCTGTGGTGGAAATGTGACTACGACGACAGGCTCAGGCACAGTAACCCCCGGCGCAACTGTAGTCGCCAGTAAAGGTTTGAAGGAGAACGGATTGTTACAATGGGGCGCGGACTATGTGAGCGGCGCTCCATATGTATTTAAAGACCCCACCAACCCCAATAACCTCATCGGTTTTGAAGTCGAGATTGCGGTTGCGATGGCGGCACTTATGAATATCCGGCAGACGCAGGTTGAGGTCTGTTATTCAAACCTGGAGCAGGCGCTGCTTGCCAATCAAATTGATATGGTCATGAACGGGTGGGAAAAAACGACCGACCGCGAGAAGACCGAGAATTTCTCCGACCCTTACTACCGCTATGGTCAGCAAATTATCATCCGGGCAAACGATACACGCTTCAATAGCACTCCCGATCCCCAGGATGTGAGCGTACTGGCAGGTCTCACTGTCGGTACCGGCTCAGGCTACCTGGCGCAAACGATCATGGATAATTACAATAGTGCGGTGTCAAGTGCCAACCAGAAAATCAACATCAAGGCTTATGCTGGCAATATCGCCTTCTCTGACCTCGTACAGAACAAGCTCGACGCCTTCTTTCTGGATAGCCCGATAGCAGCATACTACATTCTCGGTAGCGGCCCAGGTGCGACAGCGATCCCACAGTTAAAGCTGCTGGGTAATCCGATTTATAAAGATAACTACTACGTTGGTTTCAATAAGAGTAACGCGAACTCGGCCATCTTGCTGCCGGAAATCAACGAGTGCTTTAACATTCTCAAGCAGAATGGCACCTTGCGCCGCATCTACACGAAGTGGAAGATGTGGAACGGCGATCAAGCCTCTATAGGCGTCCAATAACGTTTCAAGGGGATGAATGCGGGTATGGATATGATCCATGCCCGCATTCATCCCCTTGAAAAACACAATGTGACCATGCAAAAGCTGGAAGAAGGATGAATATATGAATATTATCCTGCAGGTCTTGCCTGATTTTTTAATTGGCTTCAAGAATACCATCATCTACTGCGTCTCTTCATTCGCCCTGGCGCTGTTGCTTGGCCTTATTCTTGCCTTGATGAGTGGATCGAAATTTGTCTGGCTGCGAGCGCCTGCTCGTATTTTCATTGAAGTAGTACGCAGCACACCGATGATTGCGCAGATATTTCTTATTTATTACGGCTTGAGTGCGTTGTTGGCAGTCTATAACGTTGCGCAATACGATAATGCCTGGACAGCGGGTATTGCCTCACTCTCGTTAAACTACGCGGCATACGAGGCGGAGGTCTTCCGCGCTGGTTTTCTCTCCGTTGATCGTGGGCAAACGGAAGCCGCGCTTTCGTTAGGACTCTCTTCGCAACAGAACTTCTTTCGTATTGTCCTACCGCAGGCTATCCCGCTCATGATTCCTCCGTTCGTCAATGACTTTATCTATATGCTCAAAGACTCCGCCGTCGTCAGTGTCATAGCCGGTACCGAACTGACCTCCGTACTCGACTACTACCGCATCCGCAATGGCAGCAATCCCATTCCATACTTCGTCATTGCTATCGTTCTCTATCTCGTGTTGAGCTTACCCACCTCGTATTTTGCACGCTGGTATGAACGTCGGCTGCGTGCGGCACTCTAATGCAATAGAAGGGGAAATACACATGCAGCAGACACTGACAAACGTTGAGACAAAACCTCGCTCCCGAAGCTGGCTCGTTCTGTTAGA
>DATGJV010000388.1:0-3979 GCA_035295005.1 Ktedonobacteraceae bacterium
CCGAGGATGCCCGTTTTATCGAGGCGTTCGCTCGCATCGGCCTCGTTCCCGATGGTGGTGGCGGCTATTTCTTGCCGCGTTTGATCGGCATGGCGAAAGCAATGGAGATGGCAATGCTGGCGGAAGAGGTGAGCGGACCTGAAGCCGAGCGTCTTGGACTGGTCAATAAATGCGTGCCAGTCGAGGAGTTTGAGGGCGCGACAAGAGCTTTGGCTCAGCGGTTGGCGAACGGACCAACACGTGCGTATGGGATGATAAAAGAATTGCTATACAAATCAGCCGAGAGTGACCTGCACACGTCATTGCAGTTAGAGGGCGTACTGCAAGATGAGGCGATTCGGACGGCAGACCACCGCGAAGGGGTAACTGCGTTTTTGCAGAAGCGCAAAGCGAACTACACTGGCAGGTAACATCCATTGCGTATCGAGACCCTACCATATAGTAATGTCCATACTCAGGGCGCACAAAGGCGGAAGTGGCTGTTCCAGCACAGCCCACAACATATTCAGCAGAGTGCTGCATTGATGTTGCACGCGCTGACACTGCGCCCACCAGCAACATCACCGGGTATTGTCGTGTTGGGTGCGGGTGCCTGTACAGAGATTCCTATTGCCGAGCTTGCCCGTGCAGCCAGTGATGATGAGCTTGTGCTGGTAGACCTTGATCGTGCCGCAATGGAGCAGGGGCGTAATGAAATTGCATCTCCTGCCTTGCGCAGAAATGTGCGACTGATCGAAGCGGATATCACCGGTGGCGTCAGTGCCAATTTGAATAGCTTGATGGAGCGGCGTCCCTGGCATATACTGGTTGAGCAGGGTGCTCGTGCTGTGTTTGATGCGATGGCTGAGTGCCTGGAGCAATGCATTGTGCCAGACCCACCAGAAATAGCGAGCCTCGGCAGCGGCTTTGGTGTGGTAATCAGTTCGCTCATTCTTTCGCAGCTTTTCAGCTATCCCTTGCTCGATGTGCTGGATTACGTGCAGCGTATCGCGCCGCAGATGGTGGGAGAGCAAGAACGGCATCGCCGCTATCAGGATGCGACGCAGGCGTTTCGTATACGCATCATCCAGGCGCACCTCCACCTGTTACGCAGTCTTCTAGACATAGGCGGCGTTGTTGTGCTGCTCAGCGATATTCGGGGCTTCGTTTTCAATGTTTATGGCACCGACCACGATGCGCAACATCGTCGTACCATGCCGCTTGTTCCACGTACATTACCTGAGATGATGCGTGAGAATTTTACTGTCCTCGAGGAGCGCAACTGGGAATGGCTGTCCGACTTGCCGGAAAATGAACGTTTAGGTCGCGGCTATGAGGTTGCCGGTTATATTTTACAGGCTCCAATGCAAGCTCAAAAAGATGAGACCCCCTCGATTTTCAACAATTTTGGGTTGAGGGGTTAATATAAAGATTATTCTGGGGCTGTCCGCAGCTATTTCCTGGGGATCAGCCGATTTTCTGGCGCGTTACTCGACGCGCATTATTTGAGCTATAAGACTGCAACATGTGAAAGGAGCTAGTTCTTGTTAATCAAAGCTTGTCTCAACGGGAGCCGCATTCCTGGCGAGCATCCAAAGTTGCCACTTACGCCGGAAGAACTGGCTCGTGACGCACAACTGGTCGTAGCAGCGGATGCGCGAGCATTACACATTCATCCCCGTCGTGCCGATGGGCAACAATCCCTCGTTGCCCACGATCAAGCAGCCGCGCTTTCCGCCATTCGAGCGAAATGTCCCGGTATTCCCATCGGAGTCAGCACCATCTTCTTCATTGACTCTGATGTTGCATTACGCCTTCAGCATGTTCAGGAATGGACAATCCTGCCCGATTTTGCCTCAGTCAACTTTGATGAACCGGGTACTATCGAGTTATGCAACGCCCTTCTTGCTCGCGGCATAGGCGTAGAAGCCGGTCTTTCAAGTGTCGAGGAAGCGCAATTGCTGGTCAAATCGAATATCGCTGATCATCTCCTGCGCGTATTAATTGAGCCCGGAGAAGAAGAGCCTGAAGCTGCTCTATCCAATGCCTCGGCCATCATTCGCTGTCTGGATGAGGGGAATATCCGCTTGCCGAAATTATTGCATGGCTTCGGCAATGCCGCCTGGCCTGTTCTTGAAGTCGCCTTGCAACATGGCTATGATACGCGCATTGGACTTGAAGATACTCTTAACTTGCCAGATGGGAGACAGGCAAGAGATAATGCTGAGCTTGTTGCTTTTGCAGTCAAAAAAGCAAAGAAATTGGGGTTAATATGAGTGAGCGTCTCTTGAAAGAGATATCCATTACAATAGCTTTACCAGCGTGACATCCTCGTCGAGATAGCCTATGTGCCGGTAGAAACCGAGCGCGTGTTCATTCGCGGCACCGGTTGCCAGGGAGAGAATCCGGTAGCCCTGTTCGCGTCCCCATTGTTCACAAGTCTGGGCTAAGGCTCTGCCAACACCCTGGCTCTCGGCCTCTTCACTGGTCGCCAGTTCTCCAATGTAAGCCTGACCTTCGCCAGTAAAGTGAGTGCTGTGCGAGACCGTTGCGAAGCCAAGCAGTTCTCCTTGCTCGTTTTCTGCCACGAAGACCATCGTCTTGTCCCCATGTCGTTCGATACTTCCTGTAATCCAGTCCTGTGCTGTAGCAATCATCTTTTGTGTATCTCGCCAGGGTGGTATACCAACAGCCAGGCGCGGTGCCAGGCTGAAGACGAACTCCCGATCTTCTAGAACATACGGGCGTACACGAATCACAAAACACCTCCCTGGTTAATTTTCTTGTGAATGGACTTTTGTTACATTGTATCATCTCTCATCTCCTTGCTTTTTTATCCATCCCAGGGTATACTTCCAATAAGGCAACGACGCTAGCTTGCCACCTGAAGTATCTTCTCACATTATCCCATTTCCGCTTCCACACCGCTCCGAAAGGCCCTGTATCATGCTTGACACCGCTTTCAACCTTTCTTTGTCCCTTGTACACACTCTCTATCCACATCCGTATTCTCTTACTTTGCCCTCTACTCTCACTCCTGTCCCAGGTGTCCCAAACAATTCCAGTTCCAATAAAGTCATCACAACCTCTGTCCCAGGTGTCCCAACTGTCCCAATAATCGGGACAATCTCCCTTCCGGCTACTCGCTCTAGACTGTCTATTGTCCCCACCCCCTTCTGCTGGTATACTGAAGGTATATTTCGACAACATACAAGCAGACGAAGGAGATACACACATGACAGTAGATATCAGCGACATCGAGAGCATTATTGCAAATGAGAATACATGGCGGCAGACGCAGACCATTAACCTGATTGCCAGCGAGAATACGCCCAGCGAGGCTGTGAGGCGCGTACAACTTTCCGATTTTATGGGGCGCTACGCCGAAGGACATCCAAATGAGGGTGACAAAGTGAATCGCTATTACCAGGGGACGCGCTACATTGACGAGATCGAGCGCATGGCCCATGCAGAGATACTTGAGTTGTTTGGCGTGAAGCAGGCCGATGTACGACCAATTAGCGGCAATGCCGCGAATACTGCGATTGCGTTAGGTTATTTGCGCGGAGGAGATACCGTTATCGCCAACTCGACCGATGCCGGTGGACATATCAGCCACGGGCCGGTGGGCGTCTTCGGGCGGCGTATCCAGAATAGGGGGCAATCGCTCAGAATGGGTGTGCCAAACTCCGTCAATCTGCACTTTTTGCCTTTGACGGAAGACCATTATCATGTTGATGCGCAGAAGACCATCGAACTGGTTGACCGTGTTTCGCCGCAGATTGTGATTATGGGCAAGAGCCTGTTTCTCTTCCCTGAACCCGTTGCAGAGGTTGCTGCTTTCTGCAAGACGAAGGGCATTCCCCTGCTCTACGACGGCGCACACGTGCTTGGCTTGATTGCCGGTGGACAGTTCCAATCGCCGCTACACGAAGGAGCGACATGGTTGACCGGCAGCACGCATAAAACCTTCCCCGGCCCACAGCGCGGCGTTATCCTG
>DATGJV010000389.1:0-4149 GCA_035295005.1 Ktedonobacteraceae bacterium
TGTCTGGTGCCTTGCCGCTCATCCAACTCTGCCGTTGCTCGCCAGTGGCAGCGAGGATTATACGGTGCGTCTGTGGGATATGCAGACAGGGCAATGCCTCAAGGTGTTAAGCGGACACAGACATGGTGTGAGAGGTATCGCATTTAGCCCGACCGGTGCGCTGCTGGCAAGCGGGGGCGATGATCAGGCGTTACGTCTGTGGGATATACCAACGGGAGAGTGCTTAAAGACGCTGCAAGGCTACACGCATCGCGTCTGGTCGGTTGCGTTTCATCCTCACGACCAGACGCTTGTGAGTAGTAGTGACGATCAAACACTACGACTGTGGGATATCAAGGCGCTGACGTATTTCAAATCGCTACGAGAGTCTGAGCATGGTGTACGCGCTCTCGCCTTTCACCCGGATGGCAGACTGTTCGCCAGCGGCGGTGAAGATCAGACGGTGCGCCTGTGGGAGAGCAAAAGCGCCCAACCTGTCAACATCTTGCGTGGGCATACTAACTGGGTAAGGACGGTTGCCTTCAGCCCTGATGGACATCTGCTTGCCAGTGGCAGCGAGGACAAAACCGTGCGTCTATGGGATATCGAAACGGGCCAATGTCGTGCAACGTTGCCTGGACATACCAGTTGGCTGCGTGCCGTTGCTTTCAGCCCTGATGGACGGATGCTTGCTAGCGGTGGAGACGACCAGACGCTTCGGCTCTGGGAAGTGGGAACGCAACGCTGCCTTCATACTCTGCTGGGGCATACGGGACGAGTACGCGGCGTTGCTTTCAGCCCCGATGGAAAAATGCTTGCCAGCGCGAGTGAAGACCATACGGTGCGCCTCTGGAAGAGTGATACAGGTCAGTCTATCGCGGTTCTCCAGGGCCACACCGGTTGGGTACGTGCTGTTACCTTTCATCCCTATGGTCATGTGCTTGCCAGTTGCGGCGACGACCAGACGATTCGGGTATGGACGGGGGACACACGGCAGCTTCTCATCGTATTGCGGGGCCATACCAACCGGGTACGCTGGATCGCCTTCAGTCCCGATGGTGCCTTGCTAGCCAGTGGTAGCGATGATGGTACGATCAGGCTCTGGGATGGACAATCCTGGTGTTGCGTGCATACGCTTGAAGCCGAGAGGCCATACGAACGTATGAATATCAGTTTTGTAGAGGGCCTGACGGACGCACAAAAAGTTACACTTCAGATGTTGGGTGCCGTCGAATAAAGTGTGCTATCGTAGCACCTGTAATACAGCAATAGTCCACGCACCGCGCCAGGGGTTATTGCATACCACCATTTGCCCTTAAAGCTTTGTATAATCGCGCTGATGCCCATTCTCAATTTCCGCAAAGCCCCCTCTCTTGCGTGTTTACGTGTTCTGGAAGGCAGTTTTTTCTTGAGAACAATGCGGTCCTGGTTTTTATTTACGGAGAGCTTCCAGTACTGGTAAGTATCGAGCAAGTCAGGACAAGTATGCTTTACGCATAACAGGATATCGTTGCGTCCCCATAGTGTGTTCTTGACGCGCATCGAACCCGACTGACCGCAAGGAGAGAGAGCATGATGAATGACAGGAAAGTTAAGCAAAGCCAAAGTCACGTGAATTTACTCGAAGTTGGATTTACGCAGACGCAAATAGAGCGACTGAGTCAATTCCGTCAAACTTATAGAGAAAAAGAGAAACAGCAGGTGCTGGTAGAACTTCGCCGCCTGGAATTCGTGCGTTGGCTGGTGGCAACTGGCCGAATGACTGACTATTAGCGCGAGGTGGCGGCCTCTGTTTGCCGTCGAAGGAGTTTTTCTCATGTCACTCTGCCCTGAATGCGATACGCATATTCATGTTACTGGAGAAATAGAGGTTGGCAAGATCATCCTCTGTCCCGATTGCCAGATACCATTGGAAGTTATTCGTCAAGAGCCAGTCGAACTGATGCTGCTGCCGGAACTGATAGAAGGTGATTGGGCGGATTAATCGCAATTTGCAGCAGCATCTGCGAAGACAAAGCGAAGGATGTGTGAAGATAGGTGAGCTATTCTCTCATTAGAGAGAATAGCTTTTTCGTTTTGTGAGAATTTTCAAATGGAACGAAAAGCCCTGGACTCACAAGAAAGATGCAATGCAGATGTGTGTAGCAGTACAAAGTGGAAAAGATACAACAACAATGAGCTGGAAAACGATCAACGCCATCCTGGGACAGGCAACGGTGGATGAAGTCTTCTGCCAGGAATTATTGCAGGACCCTGTGAAAGCGATAAAGCAACAGCAGTATGTCCTGACGAGGGAGGAAGAGGAAAAGCTGGGCAGTATTTTTGCTCAGGACCTCTCTGAGTTCAGCCAGCAGGTTCTTGTCCTGTTTGGACGAAAGGAGTAACAAGTGATGCAAGAGCAACCCGGACAGGAGATACTGGAACCCGCAAGAGCAACCCTTCACCGCTCAACCGCTCTCTATGAAGTGCATTTCTTTGGGCCTTTTCGTGTCGTGCGAGATAATCAGCCGCTAGGGGAACCGGTATGGCGGAGGAATAAGGCGAAATCCTTGCTGAAATGGTTCTTGCTCAATACTGGCCGAATGTTCTCGGCGGATCAATTAATCAAAAGTTTCTGGCCCGATATGACCAGAGCATCGGCAGAGCGCAATTTCCATGTGTCCATCCACTACCTCCGGCACCTGCTCGAACCCGATCTGCCGCCTCGTCACGAGTCCACCTATATCCGCCGCAACAAGGACAACCTTTACTGGTTCGAGCTTGATGAGAACTGGTGGGCAGATATTTTCGTCGTCCACGATCATTACGCGGAGGCTAAAGAAGCCGAGCAGCACGACCAGCGAGCGGCAGCGATTACACACTATCGTCAGGCAGCTGAGTACTGTAGCCTGGGGTTCCTGCACGAAGATGCCTATGAGGACACCTTCTCGCCATATCGTCGTCACTATGAGCGCATCCACACGGAAGTGCTTGAACGCTTGATGTCTCTCTATACGCAGACAGATACAGTAGATGAAGTACTGACCTACGCACATCAAGCACTCCTGATTGATCCTTACTGTGAGTCGGCGGTCAAGGCTATCGCGTATGCCTACTTTCGCCAGGGCAATACCGCCGGAGCCATTCACCAGTTGGACGATTTCCAGGCTTTTATGAGAGAAGACCTGGGTATGGAGCCGGGTGAAGACATTCTCTCCCTGAGAAAGAAAATAGCCGACCCGGAACGGTAACATGCTTCACAGGAACTTTCGCAAGAAAAATTTGCGCACCTGTCACCCTCCGATCCATGCATAACATTGACCAGGCATGATAAGATTACTCAGGAGACAATAGCTTCTTTCTCAATGAAAAGCTTTTGTCGTTTGCTGTACACATTCCTTCCATAAAAGGGGAAAGCAAAGTGGACCACAGGCCAGATCGTGCTAAGGTTTTTGCTGCTCACCACCCATTTCTCTTTGCCCTCATCTTTTTCGCGGTAAGCTTTTGTCTCGATAGTGTGATGATTCTGCTTGGACAGAAGGTGGTAGCGGTAATATTTGTGGGAATCATCGCCGTCACCATGCAGATACTGCTTGCCTTCGGCGTACTCGTGGGTCTCGGCTGGCTGCGCAAGGCGGGGTTCAACGGGCCATCTCGATGGCGTAGTCTTCACCTGTTGTGGCTACCGGCACTGCTGGCGCTCCTCTACATTGGTTCGGCTTTTGTGACTCCAGCAGCGAGCGCGGCAGTGATAGCCCTCGCCACCACTTTTTCTCTCCTCACAGCTCTAGGTGAAGAAACGTGTTATCGCGGGGTAATTTTGCAAGCTCTCTCGCCCTACAGGCCGCTTGAAGGAGCGGCACTTTCTGGCCTTCTCTTCGGCCTGGCCCATTTGAACAACCTGCTTACGCATCTTCCAGCCCCGATTGTCCTCGGCCAGGTCATCGGCGGCTTCTTGCTGGGTTTCGGTTTTGCTGCCTGCCGCCTGCGCACTCAAACGATCTGGCCGCTCATCATCTTCCATGCACTGTATGATTTGCCAGCGAATATAACGCTCTTTGATATCAGGAGTATTACCGGCGTCTACTCTGCGCTTTCTGACATTTCGTTGGTCACAATTGTTATTGGCCTTGTTGCTCCTGGCTTCATTCTGGCCTGTTATGGCCTGTTTTTGCTGCGTCCGCGCCCACG
>DATGJV010000390.1:0-3303 GCA_035295005.1 Ktedonobacteraceae bacterium
CTACGGACAGACCGAGTTTATCTACAAAGGAGAATATTTATGCCAGTACTTGGTTATTCGGCGGCCCTGGAACAATTTGGGCCAACGGAGTTGATTCGCTGGTGCCAGGAAGCGGAAGAGGCAGGTTTCGGCGGCGTGATGGCTGCCGACCATTTTCACCCCTGGGTACCACAACAGGGGCAAAGCCCGCAGGTGTGGCCCTGGATGGGCGCGCTCGGCATGGCAACTTCGCGTGCGACCTTTGGCCCCGGCGTGACGTGCGCCTCGTATCGCTATCACCCGGCCATCATTGCGCAGTCCGCCGCGACGCTAGAGGCCATGTATCCCGGTCGTTTCTGGCTGGGTATCGGCACGGGCGAAGCGCTCAACGAGCATATCGTCGGTGGAGAATGGCCTGACGCGCCGATCCGCCTGGAACGTATGGTAGAGTCTATCGAGGTCATCAAACAGCTCTTTACCGGCAAGAAGGTGCGTTACTCCGGCAAGCACATTCGCATGGAAAGCGCGCGCCTGTATACCCGCCCGGAAAAACCCTGCCCCATTTATATCGCGGCATCCGGCCCCAAAACTGCCGAGACGGCCGGGCGCATGTGCGACGGTCTGATTACACCGGCAGCGCCACAAGAAAAGCTCAAAATGCTGATTGAGAGCTTCGAGAAAGGCGCACGCGAGGCAGGCAAAGACCCGGCTACCATGCCCAAATTGCTGCAATTACATGTCTCGTGGGGAGCGACACACGAGCAGTGCGTGGAGCAGGCCATGAAAGAGTGGCCCAACGGCGGCATCAAAGCGCCCAAACAGGATATTCGCTCGCCCGAAGATTTCGCCGGATTCGCCCAGATGGTGCGCCCGGAGGATTTCAAGGGGCGCGTCTTCATCTCGACCAACCTGGACGAGCATCGCCAGCACCTCCAGAGCTTCTTCGATCTGGGCTTTGCCGAAGTGCATGTGCATAATGTAGGACGCAACCAGAGCGAGTTTATCCGCGCCTACGGCGAAAAGGTGATACCCGCGCTGCATTAACAATTAAGAGAAAGGGGTTGTGAGTAGTTTGCTAGCGGCAAACTACTCACAACCCCTTTCTCTCTAAATCAGCCGCCGCAGGCGGCAAGAGTATAGGAGACATTCATTTATGGCCACTGAACTTTCGGAGAAGGCACGCGCCTTTCTGCTCGAAAAGCGTTTCGCCGTGCTTGCTACTCTCAATAAAGATGGCACACCGCAATTAACCACTATGTGGTACATACTGGAAAACGATGGGACTATTCTGATGAACACGCGGGCCGGACGCCTCAAAGAACGCAACATGCGGCGCGATCCGCGTATTTCTATTTGCCTCGAGGATGGTTATAAATACCTGGCTATCAAAGGCAAGGTTGAGATGATCGACGATCCAAAGGTCGCCCAGCGCGACATCTACCGCCTATCTACTCGCTATCATGGTGAGGAAAAAGCGAAGAAACAGATGGAAACACAATTCTCCAAAGAACAGCGCGTGACGCTGCACTTCAAACCAGAAAGTATCAACGAATACTTTTAGCTAATGCAATGATCTTGTTTTCTTGCCGCCTATAGCGGCGGTCTGGGAGGCGGCTGTATGCGAACCATCCGCATACAGCCGCCTCTTGTTATGAACCACGAAGCAGCGAGCATTCAAGCAGGTGCATCGTGTTAGCCGGATGCATTAGTCAGTGCGGGGATGTTCCTCTCCAAGCATCTTGATAATCTCGGTCTCGTCCTGGCTTTGGGCTTGATAGCCGATAGGAGCTTCGTCAATCTTCCACACGACGCCTTTGCAAATGACGTAGCGCCATTCCAGCCTGTCGCTGTTGTTAAAATCGGCGGGAGTAGCTGTTTTGAGCAGGTCTAATACGTCGCCGGGAGCAGGGTGGGCAATATCCAGTTCGCCATTTTGTACCTGCCGCATGTACATGGGGATGATATTTTTGGGGTCAGGGCGAAAAATGATCTGTTGCATATTGTTCAGGTTGTTCAACGCTGCTTCTCGATGAGTTGGAATAGCGAGGTCATTGGCAATGCGAATGCGCAGAGCCTCAAAATAGCTGTACTGCAACAGACCGCTACAGATGAAGCGCAGCGTTTCGCGTACCGAATCGGATTTCTCGTCCCACTTCTTCAGAAGAGTAGCGATGGAATCAGCCGCCCCGGCAATCTGAGGAATGGCGCTGAGGTGACGCTCCGCCACGCGCTCGGCGTAGAGGGCGGCCAGTTCATAGACTGTTTTATGGTCAAATAGACCATTGATCTGATCTAACGCGATGCCGCGCACATGTCGCAGATAGCCGATGCCGTGACAATCTTCTGCATCGAACGAGCTATGCCTTGAAACCTCAAAGGGCGTTTCACTATACCAGTCCAGGCGCGGGCGTTTGATGCCAACCGTAAAGTTGTCATAGGGGACGATTTCATTACGCCAGCTCACCATATTGATGCCCTTTGTTTTGGCTTCGATCAGGAAGGTATTGTGAAATCCCCTGGACGGATCACTCAACAGGTAAAATATGGCCGAATGGCTCCATTTGCTGCCAGTCCCCAGGCGGATTGCGAGCGAAAAAATCTCTTTGGGGTCCTTATTCTCACGCAGGACGATGTCAGCAACGCGGATTGCATCGGTCTGCCGAAGAAAATAGTCCAGAGGGTCCGGCGCGACACAGGTTGCGCGAAAAGCCATGAACTCTTGCTCCTTTATGTACGCTATTTTATGGAAGCATTTTGTGCTTGAGGATTGGACAAAGCATCCAGCCAGCCGTTGGCCGCGCTCACCTCGACGCCGTACTCTTGAGCGCGATTATGAGGGATGTACGGCAACAGATGTCCCACCAGTGGTTGGCCCGTTTTAATGGCCTGGAAGTTTTCCTGCGCCTGCTTAGTTAGCCGCGCCAGGCCAGCGAACGGGTCAGCAACCTGAGCTTCTACCTCTTGCCAGCGCGTTCGCATGTTGCCTGTCAGTTGTTTCGCGGAGTTCAGATTGTCTGGTTGCCGCCATCGCTGATACCAACGCTTCAGGTAGCGCATGTATGATGCTGACTCTTCACCGCTTTTAGAGAGTGATACCTGTCCCAGCGTATCGATAAGCTGGAACAGCTCGTCCTCATCACACAAACCAAGATGCTCGGCCATCAGGAAGATGCGCAGTCGCCGCACCAGCTCAGGCTGGATGAGGGCGACATTCATCTCGGTATCATCGCACATGCCGCGATTGTTCAGGTTCGCGGAACCTACCGTAACCCACGTATCATCAACGATGGTTAATTTGGCATGGACATAGATCGAGCGATAAAG
>DATGJV010000391.1:0-3197 GCA_035295005.1 Ktedonobacteraceae bacterium
GTGGGCGGACGCGGCTTTGCTTGACCTGCTGGAATACCTGACCGATCGCGTCAACGATGTGCCGATTCTTTTTCTGTGTCCGGCCCGACCTGATTTCTACGAGCGGAAGCGCGACTGGGGCGGTGGACGGCGCAATTTTACGACCATCGCACTGGAGGCACTCTCGAAAGATGAAAGCAGCGAGCTGGTAGATGCACTGCTCAACTCCGAAGAGTTGCCAGGCGTACTGCGCTATACCATCCTGAACCGGGCGGAGGGCAATCCTTTCTTCGTTGAAGAAATTGTGCGCATGTTGATTGATCAGGGGGTCTTACTCTATGAGGATGGGCGCTGGCATATCGGTGAGGAAAATGAGGTCGTTCTTAATGAACTGGCAAGCCCCGCTATGCCGCCTGAAGATACGTTGATTGACCTGCATTATGTCTTCCCACTGCCGCGGGTTCCCGACACAATCCAGGGTGTCCTGGCTGCCCGCGTTGATCTGCTCAGCCAGACGGAAAAGCGCATCCTGCAACACGCCTCGATTATCGGGCGCACCTTCTGGCTGTCGGCTTTGCTGGAACTTGCCTCGGATTTGCCCCGCACAGCCATTCTAGAAACTTTGAATCTGCTTATCCAGCGCGACTTCATCGTTGAGTCGGAGCAGCGAGGGCGCAGCCCCGTCGAGCATGACCGCGTTTTTAGCTTCAAACATGTCCTGATACGTGATGTAGTGTACAACAACGTGCCGCGGGTGCGCCGCTCACAAGAACATGCCCGGCTGGCACTCTGGTTGGAAAAACAGACGGTGGAACATCCCGAACTGTTCGTGGAGCTACTCGCCTATCATTATCAACAGGCGCTGGCAACATGGTCGGCGGTACTCACGCCCAGCACCCTTGATGTTGAGGAGGATGACCACAACCCACCAGCACATCCCGTGCGTTTAACGCGGTCTGAACTGCGCAACCGGGCTATCAAGTATACAACAATGGCTGGAGATGCAGCACTCCATAGCTACTTCACCATCCGCGCCATCCAGGCGTATAGCGAAGCCCTGGACCTGCTGATTGATAGCGATGCCGACGCGCCAACGATTGCACGCATGCACGAGAAACTCGGTGATGCCTACACACAACGAGCAAATCTGGACGAAGCCTGGCAGGAATACCGACAGGCACTGCAATTGATTATGAGTGAGCCGCACGAAGATAACAATGAATTGCTCTGCCTCTATGAAAAACTGGCGGAATTGGGGTCACGTTGGTCAGGTCTCTTCACTGTTAATCCTGACATGCAAGAGGTACGCACCTATATTGATGATGGTTTGAAGATGGTGGAAGGACGAGAAACTGATGGAGCGCACGCGGCGTTCCTCACCTACCTGGCATTCTGGTATGTCCTCAGTCAGTTATATTCCGAAAATCCGCAAGAACGTGCCGAGTCTGCCAGGCTGGCCCTGCAAAACGGGCAGGAGGCACGGCGTATCGCCGAGCAAACGCAAGATACCTATTCCCTCTGGCTCACGCTGGACGCCCTGAGCTTCATCTATCGCAAGCAACATATGTATATCGAGGCGCACGAGACACAGCACTACCGCCTCGATATGGTGGATACGATGAAGATGCGCGAAGAATTGTTTGACCTGTACTACTCACTTGGTTGGGCGCATGAGACCATAGGTGAGTATCAGGTGGCGGCACGATGGTTTGGCCGCGCCTGGCGTATCGCGCAGACAATGGAAAGTCCAACGATGTTACTCAACAGCATGATCGGGCGTATGACCGTCTGGTACCAGTGGAATCGTTGGAACGACGCACAGGAAGTGGCAACAAACATTTTGCAAATGGTTGAGCAATACCAGCATAACGAGCAATGGATGTTGGAGGCACTGGAAACGCTAACCATCATCAGCTATCGCACAGGCGAGCGTGACCAGGGCGACCATTACATGCGCCAACTGAAACGCCTGATTGATCAATTCAGCAATCAACTTAGCAATCCTATTGTGTCTCCTTTTATCCAGCTTGCTCGCGAAGACTGGACACATGCCCTCACAGATTTTCGGGATAAAGTGCAACGCACCGAACCATTTCCCGCGCCAAAGGTGCTGGCAACTTTAGCCGAGCTTGGCGTTGTCACCAGTGAGAGTGTAGATGCCCAGCAAGAAATCTGCGAGCGTGCCGTCACCGTTACGGAACAGTCGGGCGATCGCAAAAGTTCCGCGATAGCACTGCGTGCGCGGGGCAGAATGTACCTGGAGCAACAAAACTGGTCAGCCGCCCTGTCAGACCTGCAACAATCGCTGCAAAAGTGCAAAGAACTCGACATTCCCTGGGAAGAAGGACAAAGCTATTTTTGTCTGGGCCAGTTCTATCGCCGCCGCGCCGACATCCTCTACTCCGACAATCCAACCGAATACAGCGCCGACCTCGGTCGCGCTCACTTCCACTTCGAGAAAGCTCTCGGCTTCTTCGAATCCCTCAATGCCGTTAATGACGCGAACAAAGCCCGGTTGGCGCTGAAGCAGGATAGCGAGGCCCCGGTGTAAAAATCTCTACATCTCCCACAACCCCGGACTATGCCACAACTGGGTTGAGTCCCAGACGCCACCGATGCCAGGGGGTAGCACGCTGATGTGAATCTGGGAGAGGTTGGCGTGGGCTGCTTCGAGGTTGGTAAGCATGCTGTTCAAGGCAAGTTTGGGCGTATTGTTGGTGCGACTCAGATGGGCAAGCCAGAGCCAGCGCACGCTATCGGGACGCCATGTACGAATGACAGCCTCGGCAGCTTGATCGTTGGAGAGATGGCCGTTGGGGCTGAGGATACGCTGCTTGAGTTGGTAGGGATAGGGGCCGCGCAATAAACGCTGGCGATCATGGTTTGACTCCAGAATGAGCAGGTCGGCATGCTGCATCACTTCCAGCATAGCGGGTGTCACTTCACCGCTATCCGTGACGATGCAAACGCGACAGCCCCCCGCGCTCAGGAGATAGCCACAAGGAGAGACAGCATCATGAGAGGTAGGGAATGATTGCACCTCGATATCACCTATCAGGCGACGCGAACCGATGGGAAATGCGCTATTGCGTGGCTTTTCAAGCGTTCGTCTCATAAATAGTTCAGAGGATTCCAGCTCACCCTCCTCAGTATCCTCTCTGCCCTCACAATCCATGCAAGGCGTAATAGGGTCAGGGGCAACGAGTGTGCCGGAGTCG
>DATGJV010000392.1:0-6682 GCA_035295005.1 Ktedonobacteraceae bacterium
CGGTGAACCAGCGAGAATTTGCGCAAATCGCTCACGACTCCATCAAGGCTCAGCAGGTCGGCAACAGCAGGTTGCAGGATGGGGCCGAGTTCAGCCGCACCATCGAGAAAGATTTCTTCAGGAATCGCTTCGGGATGCAGGAATGCGCAGAGGGAGAGCAGTTCCAACGCAGCATTGTTGGTCTGCCGAATTTTGTTGAATGAAAGCGATAGCGTTGTAACAATGGACTCCGGATGATCCTGGGTATCGGATGGTGAAACATTACCACGCAAAGCCAGAAGTTTTGTCCGGCACGTGTGATAGCGACTGATATAACCTGCAATACCACATGCAGTTTCTTCTATATACGCTGCCGCCTGATCGAGCGCAAGCGGCAGCCCACCCAGCAGGTGGGTGAGTTCCCCGGCGGCCTTTCGATCAGTCTCCATAGCAGCAGCAAGCGACGCGGTTGTGGTAATCAATTTGATGCGGCGGAGGAGAAAAAGCATACCTTCTTCCGGCATCATCTGCTCAATCTCAATGCGTTGGGCCACCATGCCAGTTGATTGGATACGCGTTGTGAGTATGACATGTCCTTGAAATACTGCTGGTAGAAAGTCGTGAGCGACTTCTACATCTTCTACGCCATCAAAAATGAGCAACCAGCCCGTCTGCTGTTGGAGCCAGCATTTCACTGCTTGCACAATACTGTACGTATCTTGCTCCGTTTGTTCTGGAAGATTCAGCACGGCGGCAAGGCGGACAAATTCCGCAAGTAACAGCAAGCGCGAATCGGCCTGCGCCCATAGGACAGCTGAGTAATTTCCACAGCAGCGATAAGCATACTCGACTGCTGTCTGTGTTTTCCCTATACCACCCAGTCCACAAAGTGCCTGTCCTTGCACCAGCGCGGTCATATTTCCAGCTTTTAAGGCAGCACGCAAACGAGAGAAAATGTTTTCGCGACCTACAAAGAAGGGGCTACGACGATAGGGGATGTTCCAGATGGCTGGCATTGGCGACTCACTACGGGTACGTTGTTCGTCGAGCAACCCCAGTTCCTCGGCGTTCTTGCCAAATAATTCACAGAGCTTCTGACGAAAATAGGGGCTGGGAACCGCTCTACCACGCTCCCAGCGATTGACGGTATACCCATCGGTGCTAATGAATCCTGCAACATCTCCTTGTGTCCATCCGCGCAGCGTCCGCTCGCGCTTCAGTCGGTCGTTCGGAGTCAACTTTGTGTGTTGTGCCACTACGCAACGTTCCTTACTAACTACGGTATTATCAACCCGATAACCCTTTACAAAAGCGTAGAACAGAATCAGACATGTTGCTATCCGCCAAAAGGCGTATTTTCCCTCGCTAATTCTTTAGAATCTCCCGTTTTGAATCAGGAAATACCCTCCCTTTACATCTGATAGCAACCTCTTGCCAGAGTCTTCTAGCAAGGACAGGCGAGGATATGCCATGTGCTTAACCAGTGCTATTGTTGCATATTTCATGCCAGATGGCAAGTTATTAGCAAATACATGACTATTCAGCATCTGGGTAAAGGGACAAAATAGAAAGGAGCTGAGAAAAGAGGGAGGGAAGTCATGCGTTATATATGCAATGGAATAGGAAAACATACTCAACAGGGCGGAGCCGTCTGCAGACGGTTCCGCCCTGTTGAGTATGTTTGGTCACGCCCGCGACCGTTCCAGGTTGGTCTGCTCTCCCGCTTGTAGAGGTAGCGTTGTTCAAGAAAATCAGGAACGTGTTTGCTGCCCACCGGTCATATGTTAATGCCAGATCGAACAAGCAAACCCCGTTATACCAGTGTAACGGATACCTTGCGAATAATAGATGCAGACCTGTACCTGATTCTCTCCGTTAGAGCCGTAACCATAAAGCAGGTCTGTCTCCCATGTATGCGTGTATGTCATCCATGCATTAGGTGTACATTCCTGCACAAAGTGGGTACAGTAATCCAGCACGGTTGGATAAGGGCTATTACGTCGCGTGACAGTCACTTCCTGCAACCAGAACTGATATTGTTGGCCGTTATAGGTGAAGTACGGCCCCTGTACATAAGCGTAGTTCGAGAGACAATGCCCACCAGATGCCGACCAGTACACACCAAGATACCAGGGGTCTCCACCAAGAACGTATGCTCCCTGGTTACAGCCAGTAACAATTGGGTCATACCCATCGCAATTTGAATACGATGGGGCTGTCCAACATGCGCTGGCAGCAGGGCCAAAATGCGCACGGTTCTGTGCAGCGCTAACCGAACGAGTGGCAGCATGCGCTGCGGGCGAAATAACACCCACTATTCCGAAGAGTAAGCTAAAACACAACACGCCAATAACCCACTTTGTGTAGCCACGAGAAATGGTTTTTGCCATAAGGAATCTTTCCTTTCTATCTGGAACTGATAGGGAGTTCTACCCATTGAGGAGTCGCAATTTATGCTCCTGTTTTGAATGTCACTCCTAAAAAATGGCCTATAAGGACACCGGGATCCTCTTCGTTGAGTTTGTCGCATCGTGTACGGCAAACCTGGCCTGCCTTTTTCGCGTAAAGTAACATGCTATCGGTAAAGCATTACACCTGATATAAGATGTTGGTAGCAAAGGCCCCAACGTGAGAGCTACCAACGCCGTTGACGAGCGCGTTAAAGGCAATGCTGGGCGTGTATTCACCGTAGGGCGAGTAGCACATGTTTGGTTGAATGTTGGCACATTCAGTCAGCACACCATAGAAGTAGACATCAGGATGGTTGCGATAGAACTGTATATACGAGTTTAAGAGACCTTGCCCGTATATTTCTGGTATTGGCACATCGTTACCATACCCCCAGTTGACGGTGTACAATTCAGCGTCGGTCCAATAGGAGTTCGCGAACACATCGCCGTCGTCCATCAAAAGAGCCGTACTGTCCCCATGATTAAACCCTTCTACAAAGCCGATGGTTGTGCTGTAGGTGTCCCATCCGTGGGATACGTCGGTTTCGATATCATCGCCCCCGGCAACATCTACAATCTTCCAGCTCTCACCTTTCGATGAAACGTAGTTATGCAATGACTGCACGGTCTGGCCCCAGGCGGTACCGGCATTGTACGTGGTACAGGGAGAATTCAAACACTCTCTGAAGTTGCTGACACCCAGGATAATACGCAGACGCGGACAGCTACTGGAGGCGTTATAATAGCCTTGCACATAGTTTTCGGCGCTGGCGAGAACTTGCGCATCGGTTATAAAGGGATAGTGCAGTGAGCTATTGAAAATATACGTTCCGTAGCCGGAGCCTCCGCCCCAGTAACCAGAGCCATAATCAACTTGCCCGAAGTCCAGCATAACCTGGCTCAGTGTGCAATGAACGCTATCATAGCGCCCGTCGCTGGCCCCCAGATTGTACATGGCCGTATAATTATGCGGGATATCCGGGTTGCCCACATACCACGAGTGAGCATAAACAGCAGGAGCCACCGATGAGAACGGGGATGGATGACCCTTCGTGGGTGGTTTGCTTGCCGCACGCGCCGATGACGGCTGAATGGCTCCCCCGCCAATCAGGGAAACAAGTAAAAGTAACACAGTCGCCAGCAAAAATTGCCTGGACTTCTTCATGAAAATCACCCTCCTTACTTTTAAATACACATGATCCTCATTCGAGCATGGTGCCATGCTCTAAGTGTACAGGGAATATGTCCCCATGAAATAGGCTACCGATAGGCTTTTTTGAGGCTTTTTCCTTTTATCAGAGATATAGCCCTTTGGTCACATCTACTTGAAAAGAGTAGCCTTATTAACCTTGATGGATATATAATGAATGAGCTTGACATCTTTTGGGACACAAATATGGTGATAGTTGCAAATACGTGGATATTTGTATGATGGCACAACGTGGTCGCGAGCGGATCCTTTAAAGGAGTGCAATTTCTTGACGTCGAGGAAAAGAGTAGCGGCGTTTTATATAGGTATGCTGATAGGTCTCGTGATCATCTTCACGAATTTGACGCCATTACGCCAGTTCGAGACCGCGATTGGCGCGGTCTTTCTGGCTCCTCAAGCTGGCCCTAATCCTGCTCCCGCGGTCATTCCCAGTCTGCGCGAGTGGCACGGGGATCATGGCTTCTTTATGCTGGGTTCTGCCTCACGCATCGCGATTGATCCTTCTTATGCGACACAACTGAAAACGACAGCGCAAGTGTTTCAAAACGACCTCTCTTCGGTGATAGGACACGCTCTGCCTGTTGTCACAACATCGTCTCCGGCGGGAGGCGATTTTTTCCTCACGTTAAACAACCTGGACACTGGTATCGGCAACGAAGGCTATCTCTTTCAGGTGAGCGACACAGCCGTTATCAGCGCACATACTGCGACAGGAGTCTTCTACGGCACACGAACTGCTTTGCAAATTTTAACGCAAGATGCCTCGAAAACGTACATTCCCAGAGGCATTGCCAGAGATTATCCACAGTACGCGGAGCGCGGCTTCATGCTTGATGCCGGACGCAAGTTTTTCTCTATCAGTGCGCTGGAAGATTATGTGAAGTTCATGGCATGGTATAAGATGAACGACTTTCACATTCACTTCAACGACAACATTCCAGGCGGCGGCGATAGTCCAGATTGGATGCATCAATATGCCGCGTTCCGCCTGAACAGTCCGCACTTCCCTGGTCTCGCGGCAGCAGATGGTTCGTATACGCAACAGGATATCCGTGCATTAGAGGCTGTTGCCGCCAAATATGGCGTCACTATCACACCGGAAATTGACGCACCGGCACACGACCTGGCTTTCACCCAGTACCGCCCGGACCTTGCCAGCCCGAATTTCTCAAAAGAGTTTCTCGACCTGAGCAATCCCAACACCTACACCTTTCTCAATACTATCTGGAACACGTTTATTCCGTGGTTTGATAGCAAGCAAGTGGATATCGGCGCGGACGAGTACTCGCCATCCGACTCCGACCATTACCGGCAGTTCATCAATACCTACGATACCTTCTTGAGAAGCAAAGGGAAAACGGTGCGAATGTGGGGTTCGCTGACTAAAATGCAAAGTCCCGTCCAGGTCAACTCCAATATCGTCATTGACGACTGGAATAATGCCTGGTCCAATCCGGTGAATATGGTGAATTCAGGATTTTCGATCATCAACGCGAACGACAATCTCCTCTACATCGTTCCCAGGGCTGGTTACTACAATGACTATTTGAATACGCAACTACTCTACAACCAGTGGGAGCCAAATATCTTCAGCCTCTCCGACCCAACCCTCAATCTCCAACCCGGCAACACGCATCTGCTCGGCGGCATGTTCTCAGAGTGGAATGACAAACTCGGCAGTGTCGTCAGTGACGCGGATGTCTACATCAGGGTGCAGCCCGCTATGCAAACCGTGGGCCAGAAATTGTGGGGTGCCACCACGGCAGGCATCTCCTATGACCAGTTTGTGCAAATTGCTCAACGCGTCAGCACGGCACCAGGGACACATCTGCCAGAATAATGAAACAGGGCATTTCATACTCTGAAATCCAGCCATATACAAGCATGTAATTTTATGGTATATGTTTTTGTATATGGCATCGTCGGGTACGAAAACTTCGATATGCCTGCCTTCCTAAAATTACAGTATGGAGTTCACAACACTGTATATTCGCCTCGTAGTTTGTCGCGTTTCACCTTCTCTATTTGTTTTCCAGGGATATACCGATACAGGCATTGAAAGGAGTACGACACGATGGCAAAGCCAGCAATCAAGGTTTATGTACAGCATCACGGGAACATGATGTGTGACTACCGGTGGTTACTCGTCAACGCGGAGTGGTTGCAA
This sequence comes from Ktedonobacteraceae bacterium, assembly GCA_035295005.1. Lineage (GTDB taxonomy): Bacteria > Chloroflexota > Ktedonobacteria > Ktedonobacterales > Ktedonobacteraceae > DATGJV01. The sequence goes on from DATGJV010000392.1 coordinate 5,807, forward strand.
AGCAAGAGCAATCCACAGGCGCAATCGCACTGGGGGCCTTGTCCCACACATACGGTCGTGGTAGAGCATCCCGATGGTCGTCTGCTCTTTGATACAACCTGTCCCCGCGACTGGCAACAACACTGGAGCAACGCCGCTGCTCTCAACTGGTTCCCTTACGAGGATGTCACACCTGAGCAATATTTCGAGGAGCGGCTCAAACAGCTCAAGCTCGACCCTTCAGATTTTAAATATGTGGCCTTGAGCCATCTGCACCTGGATCATGCTGGCAATATTCGCACCTTCCAGAACACCGATGCAAAGATTCTCGTCCATCGCAAAGAGTATCAGGGAGCCATTTCAATTCCAGGCGAGGTGCAAGGCTTCCATTTGAAAAAAGACTACATGATGGACGGGCTGAAGTGGGTGCAGTTGAGCGAGGATACAGAGGTCATGGAGGGCGTGCGCCTATTCGAGGCACCCGGTCATACCTGGGGTACCATGTGCCTGATGGTTGATCTGCCCAACACCGGCACCATGATTTTCACCTCAGATGCCGCGTATATGCGCGAGAGCTATGGCCCGCCACCGGTCGGTGCTGCTATCGTATGGGATAGCCTCGGCTGGTTAAATTCCGTCGAGCGCATTCGCGGCATCGCCAACTTGCGTGACGCAACAATCATCTTCGGACATGACCCGAAACAGATTAAGGAAATTCGCCTCGCGCCCGACGCTTTCTACGATTAAATGAAATAGAAAGGAACAAAAGATGGGCTGCCTTGATATCCCCAATGAAACCGTCTTCACGATGGAGATGACTCCCATCAAGGTTGGAGCCGGAGCCACCGATGAAGTCGCTTACGATCTCAAACGCCTGGGCGTGCGACACGCTCTGAT
>DATGJV010000393.1:0-4734 GCA_035295005.1 Ktedonobacteraceae bacterium
CATAAGTAATCGTCAGGCGATGTAGGCGCTGCTGTTCCTCGCACCATAGAGCAAGGTTAATATCATCCGGTGCTGGCAAATCATCTACTGGTTGTCCCGTCAATGTTTCAATATCACGATGAATTGCTCGTGGTCGTGTACTGCGCACGCTCGATCCATAGAAAGGTAATTGCTCTACAATATCCTGCCACGTCAGTCTTACAGGCCACGAGACCTGGAATAGCACTGCCAGCAGCGTTGTGCGCAATGCCTTCTCGCTACTTGCGCTTCGCTCGCTTGCAACGTGCTTTTCAACCGGCCCGTTTTCGTTTTCGTTCGACGGCGAAGAAAATGACTCCCCCATAGGTGTTCTCTTTCAACTGTTGTAATATGGTAAGGAAGAGGAAAAGCAGGAAGTGCCATCCATGCAACCCGAACGCTTTTTCCCCTCACCTGCAAGAAGAGCATACCATGATAGTAGGGACAAAATCTGTCCATGTGTTGAGTATAGATGTACGGCTGAGATATTTGTGAGGTACACAAGGCATAATATAGGAGATAATGCCTATAGCAATGAACCGAGTTTATTCTATTGCTTCCGATCCTCCCCGGACTACCAGTACATTAATGTAAGCTCACAATTAGCCAGGATGTCCCATTGTGTTGCACTAAATGCTGACATCGGTTAGAATAGCAGTGGTCTATGCTGACCCAATGCTATTTGTGGGGCTGTGCTATGCCGTCCTGCATTTCCGTCAAGCGCGGAGGAACATATGGTAGATTTAAAACAAACCTTGAACCGGTTCTTATCAATCCCCGGCGTGCGCCAGGCCATCCTGGTGGGCCGCGACGGCTTGATGATCGAAGGCTTAACCCGTGATGGCAAAGAAGACATGGAGGCCGTGGGCGCGATTATGACCACCGGTCTGAGTACGGCTGAGGCGTTGGGGCAGGAGATTTCACGAGGGAATGTCGTTGGTGTACTGATGGAGTTTGAAAATGGGCTGGTGAGTGTTGACCCCCTCGGTGACTTTGCCCTCATGGTCACTCTTTCTGATAATGCCTCGAATATAGGCCGTGTCCGTCACCTGGTGAAGACGATCAGCACCGAAATTTTAGAAGCACTTGATATCGCGTAACATGTAATGTGAACTCATACGAAGCGTGTACACGGAGGGCAGCGCGTACATGGAACAACTGACGAACCTGGTTATCTCAGATCGTGAACTGGCTATTATTTCAACCGCGTTAAATAAACTCATGAATGACACGAATGCCACTTCTGTTATGCTCATTGACAAAAGCGGCCAGGTCATCGCGACTCAAGGAACGGGCGTGCGGCGCAATGCCACATCCCTCGGTGCCTTGCTGGCCGGTGCATTCTCATCTTCACGCCATATTGCCGAATTGCTCGGCGAGAAGGATTTTCGCACGATTTTTCAACAGGGGGTACATGAAAATATCTTCACCACTATGGTCGAAGAACAATGGCTGCTCGTTATTGTCTTTGACAAACTAACGCACATTGGTCTGGTGAAAGTCCTTTCGAAGAAAGCTGCCGACGAGATGGGGCGTATTCTGGAGCGTGTCCGTGCCGATACCACGCGCACAAAATCCTCCGTCATCAACGTGCAGTTTCGCTCTTCGGTCGAAGATACAATTGACTTGCTCTTCCGTGATTAGGTAGGGGTTCTGGCATCTATGGCGCTTATCAATATCGCGACCCACGAAATCCACTGCAAAATTGTCTACTATGGCATTGGGTACTGTGGCAAAACCACCAATCTCCAATATGTCTTCAAAAGCATTAATCCGAACGCCCGTGGCGACATGCTTTCCATCGCGACCGAAACGGAACGTACCCTCTTTTTTGACTTTTTGCCGCTCGACCTGGGCATGGTACACGGCTTTCGCACCCGTTTCCACCTCTATACCGTGCCAGGCCAGATCCTCTACGAGCGTACACGCATGGCTGTTCTCAATGGTGCGGACGGCATCGTCTTTGTGGTGGATTCGCAAGCTGAGAAATTTGAAGAGAACGTCCAGAGCATCGCTGAACTTGAGATGAACATGCGTCGCATCGGCAAAGACCTGGGAAACTTTCCCTTCATCATGCAATGGAACAAGCGCGACCTGCCTTCGGCCTTACCGGTAAATGTCCTCGATCGCTACCTCAACCGCCGTCGAGTTCCCAACTTCGAAGCCATCGCCTATGAAGGCAAAGGCGTTTTTGCTACCCTCCGTGCCATCAGTAAAAACGTCATGGCCCAGCTCTAACACTCTCATGAAGCTATTCGGCCTCGATTTCAGCAATTCCCCTACGTGCAAGAAACCAATCACCTGCGCGGTATGTGAACTGAACGAACCTTGCGAACTCAGCAATGGCCCCGTGCTGACTCTGCAAAATTGCCTCACCATGCCAACTTTCGCCGACTTTGAAACGTTTTTGCGCTCAGATGGCCCCTTATTCTCTCATTGAAGTGACGAGCGAGACTCAACTTCGTCCATCGGTCACATTCTTTCGTTGCGTTTCGTCATTGTAGTAACGAGGGAAATCCAGCCGATGTGACAGGGAAACGAACTCCCATTGAAGTTCCGGATGGGCGTCCCGTCAAGATTAAACCTGAAAGTCAAGAAATTTGTGCTGTCTTTACGACATGTGAAAGGTAGGTTATGACAATGGCTAATGAAAAAATTCTGATGGTGATGATGGCAGTCACCGATATGGCGAAGGCCAAAGCGTTCTACGCGGAGCAATTGGGTTTTCAGGTCACCACAGACTACGGGCAGGGCGATCAGCACTGGGTCACTCTTGAACTCCCAGGAGGAGGCGCCTCTCTGACTCTCTCGACGATGCATGGAAATATGCGACCTGGCACGATGAGGCTCTACCTCGCGACTTCAAATATTGAAGCAGCGTACAACGAGTTCAAAGCAAAGGGTGTCAAGGTCAACGAAGTGAAGGATGACCTGTATGGCCCAGGCTCTGGCGTCAAGTGGTTTGACCTCCGTGATCCCGATGGCAACCTGTGGCAGGTGGCTCAGTCCTAGTCGCCTCCGCCTCGGCTGGCGATCATTATTCCCATGATCGCTGTGACCAACCGCTTTAACCGTCAACGCTCCCACCAGATAGGGAGCAGGTCAGAACTGATCAGACGACTGGAGGCGGGTACATCGGCGCGAAGCTGGCTCATGCGAGTCGTCGCGCCGATGTGTCTTGCTACCTATGCCTCTTCAGAACAACGACCGTAAGAGAAGAAGTTTTGCCAATCCTTCTGTGTTATACTGCTCCTGGCTGTACAAAGGAGCGGAGACGCGAAGGGCCTGAACAAAGGCGTTCCGACAGTAGAATCCAGATAAAGCCTGGTGAAAATATACGGAGGGAACAGATATGAGCATGGTTCAAGAATATATCGAGATTCGTGGTGCCCGCGAGAACAACCTCAAGGATGTCTCGCTGAGGCTGCCCAGGCGCAAAATCACCATTTTTACCGGTGTATCTGGTTCGGGAAAGTCCTCAATGGTGTTTGATACCATTGCCAACGAAGCGCAACGACTGTTGTTCGAGAATTTTAGCATGTTCATTCGCAACTTGCTGCCGCGCTATCCTCAACCAGACGCCGATGCGATTGAGAACCTGAGCATGGCGGTGCTTGTTGATCAGAAACGTCTGGGTGGAGGATCGCAATCAACGGTGGGTACGGTGACTGACATCGCGCCCGTGCTGCGCATACTCTTTTCGCGCATCGGGAAACCCTCTGTGGGCAATGCTAATGCCTTTTCCTTCAACGATCCTGTCGGCATGTGTCTGGAGTGTAATGGTCTGGGCCGCAAGATCGGCGTTGACCGCGAGGTGCTGATTGATACAACCAGATCACTGAACGAGGGAGCGGTCATCGCCCCAGGACTGGTCGGCCTGGAACGCGATCTGTATGCGCATTCTGGCTTCTTCGACAACGACAAGAAGATAGCCGAGTATACACCAGAGGAACTGGACCTGTTGCTTTACAGCGAACCGCGCCAACATAAGGGTCTGCCGTACAACACCTATGAGGGTCTGGTGTACAAGTTCAATCGCAAGTTCGTTGCGCGGGACATCCAGACGCTCTCGCCTCGCATACGGCAAAAGGTCGAGCCTTTTTTGAAGCTCGGCCCCTGTCCGCTCTGCAAGGGTACCCGGCTCAATCAAGCGGCACTGAGTTGCAAGATCAATGGATATAATATTGCCCAGTTTTCAGCGATGGAGGTTGATGAGCTTTTAGAGGTAGTCAAGGGTATCACAGAGCCGGCGGCAGCGCCACTCGTGCGCACGTTGACCGAACGGCTGCAACATCTGGTGGAGATTGGCCTGGAGTATCTGAACCTGGAACGACCAACCAGTACACTGTCTGGAGGTGAATCGCAGCGGGTAAAGATCGTCAAGCATCTTAACGGCAGCCTGGTAGATGTTATGTACATCTTTGACGAGCCGAGCATCGGACTTCATCCACGTGATGTCCATCGTCTGAACGAACTCCTGGAACAATTGCGCGACAAAGGAAACACGGTCATTGTAGTAGAGCACGATCCTGATGTGATTAAGATGGCCGATTACATCGTTGATATGGGACCATACGCCGGGAGCGAAGGAGGCAAGATTGTCTATGAAGGCACTTTCACCGGTCTGCTCCAGGCCGATACGCTGACCGGCAACCATTTGCTGCGTAAGAGGCCGCTTAAGGAGAGCTTTCGTCAGGCGACCGGTACTCTGCCAAT
>DATGJV010000394.1:0-3827 GCA_035295005.1 Ktedonobacteraceae bacterium
CCCGTGCCAGTCCAACGGTGCCAAAGGTACTGTCGCGCATGAAAAATGCCAGCGCGTAGATGGGGTCAATGCCGTACTTTACACCCTCATCATAAAATAGTTGCCCGTTGCCCGCCGCGGGAGAGTGATATTGTGTGAGAATCTGGTTGATGAACGCGGCATCCACGGTAGGCTTGCCCTGTATGCTATAACTGTCCGCAGGATACGGATTGCGTGTTGTCGTTACAGGCAATTCCGACGAACCACCAGATGATGAAGCGGATACATGAGGCACCGGCCCGAAGTTTGAGATCTGCCCGCTTCTCCAGCTATTCACGGCACTCTCAACGGCCCCAATATAGGCTGAAACGTTGTTATTGTCGCCGGACGGGGCATAGGTTGGAATGATCTGCTCAATTGTCGAGAGATGCCACGTGTCTACGTACACATCGCGGATAAGTCCGTACCACGCGATGAAACCTGCCTCCCACGTTGGGAATGAGGCGAAACCATCATAACAGGCTGGCCCAGGAATACACCGTAAATTGCCCAGCGAATGTGTATATTGCGCGACACCGGCGGTACCAAATGAGCTTTCATGCATAAAGAATGCCAGCGCGTAAACCGGGTCAATACCATAGCTCACGCCATCATCGAAGAGTGCCTGGCCTTTTCCCGCGGCGGGCGAGCTATAGGTTGCCAGCACCGAGTTGATAAAGGCGGCGCTCACCGTTGGCGCACCCAGCACACTGTACGACGATGTTTGCGACACGAGGGAAGCCTCAGCATGAGTTTGCCTTTGAGAAGTGATTACCATTACCAGAAGAAGAATGAGAATGAGACATAGCCCTCCAATAGACAAAAGTTTTGGGAAGCGTTTCATGCAAGCCTCTTTCCATCTGTTTTTTCTCTCGCATAGATAATACTATATTTACTTGAGTTATGGAAGTACTTTGGTGATGGAAATGAGGAGCAATTTCCAGCAAACAGTCGCAGCAAGCAGGAGTATTTAGAAAAACGTGCTCCTGCTTGCTGCGACTGTTCACCCGGATTTACAACCCCAGAGCTTACCAACCCTCGTCTCTTACTTTTTCACCTCCACCTCAGCCTGTGCCTCACTTTCTTCCTCGCCGGGGTGTCCTTTCCCTGTCGTGATCAAACGCAACAAACTCTCCCTCACATAGTAGGTCCATGCAGGTGAACAGGCATCATAACACTCAAATGCGGGAACTAAACCCTCGTGGGTGAAGACGAGTTGTGTTTTGTTCCCCTGTTGCGAGATGTCAAAACAAACTTTTGTCCCCGTCCATTCGCTTCTATCTTTCACAAAATTAAGTGAGGCATACGTGACAAGCCAGACAACTTTTTTATCAGGGATGACCTCTATTACCTTCATTTTGCTATAATGTATGTCTTTGAAACTGTATATAAACTCATCATTGAGTTGGGAAGTAGCGCCTTCAATGTCTCCCGTCCACCATCCGCGAACATTGTTGACGGCATTGAAAACTTCTCTCGGAGTTTGGTCTACCAGAAAGCTCGTAGTGAAATTTTGCTTATCTGTGGTTTGGGTCATGTTCATCAATCCTTTCCTTCTGTAATGCCTTTGTAGCATTCTCTTCTTCCGGGGTAGATGGGGTGCGCTGCTCATCGAGCAGGTAGCTTCGCAGAGCAGCCAGGCGCTGATCCCAGCGTGCTTCGATTGTCGCAATCCAGGTCGTGACGGACTGCAAAGCCTCTGGATGTGGCATATACCGCCGTTCTCGACCGGCCTCGTGGACTTCCACGAGGCCGGCCTCAGCCAGAATCGTCAGATGCTTCGTAACTGCCTGCCGTGTTATTGGTAAACGCGCAGCAAAGGTCGTTGCCGTCCCAGACCCATCCTGGCAGAGCTGTTCGAACAACAAACAGCGCGTTGGGTCTGCAAGGGCCACAAAGACCAGGTGCGTCTGTGAATCTGTCATCACCTTTTCCCCTCTCCTGCGTGCAATCCTGAAAACGCCGTACACAGGAGAAAACGCAAACAGTGGATGCCTCTTATTCTAAGTTGCTGACATGGTACTCTCAAGGTAAACACGCAGTTTGTGTAGTTCTTCCTGCCATCCTCCCACATTATCCTCGTGAGATTGCTTCTGAAAGACCTCTGGGAGCGAGGCAAAGCCAGACTCAACGAGCGTCAGGCGCGTCCCCTCCGCAACCTCATCGAGCGTAAACGTCACCAGCGTAGTCGCCGTTGGGGGAAGCTTGAGTTGGGGATGACCCAGGGCGTGCGATGCCCAACGAAAGGCAAAACAATGGAGCGGCTCAATCTTTTCAATAACGGCGGCATAGGGAGAAAGTTCGTTCTCCCAGGTGAAATTGATCGCGCCACCCACACGAAAATCCATATCTCTTACAATACCGAACCATTGCGAAAATTGTTCTGGCTTCGTAATGGCATCCCAGACACGTTCACGCGAGACGGGCAGCATTTCAACTCGTTCAATACAATCAGGAATCGCCAAGGTGTTTCCTCCTTATGAATTACTCCACTTGTCCATTCTTTTTAATACGCAACCATCCGGTTGCATATAGATAGTATACCCTAAAAAATACATTTACGCAACCCTAAAGTTGCGCATTTTCAGGATATGTCAGAAACTGGCACAAAATTGGAGAAGGAGATAGCGGCGAACCGCTACAGTCTCGGCGGCACAATCCACCTCATCGGCGGTAGCAATTGTTCCAGCACCGCCAGATGGTCATAATACCCCCGTTGTGCCGTGATACGCCCGTCTCGCAACATAAAATGGCTAATGCCATCAACATGAAAAGTCGTGCGCAACACATTGTAACCAAGAATACGCGGAGCGCGACCACTCGCCGTCCACGTCACAACCGCTTGCCCGTTGTCGAAAAGCTGTCCCGTGGGCTTATAGGCAATTGTAGGCATCGTGCGAAAACGCGTCGTGAACCAATCCTCAATGTCACGCCCCCCCCGCCGCCGCCGCTTCATGCCGGAATCAAACAGTTCCGCATCTTCAGCATAAAGCGCAACAATTGCCGCCACATCATGTGCGTTAAACGCGGCTATCCATTGATTGACCAGTTCGCGTTGCCATTCAATGAGATTCTCAGGTATTTCGTCTATTGGCAACGTGTATTCCTTTATCGTTATGTAAAGCGTATCACGTGGATGGAACATACAACATCCAACGATGTTAATATTATATACTGTGACAAGCTATTTAGCGGCGTTTTTCCGATGGTCATAGCCAATCTCAGGGAGTTTGTTGTGCAAACTACAGAAAATATCGCGGTGATAGATGATGCGACGTTTCATGCCGATGGAGAGTACCTCGAATCGCTCTGGCAACGGGTTCCTATCGGGACGGTGGATATGCCGATCATTGATATCGGTAATGGTGATCCGCTCGTCTTTGTACCTATCCTGGAGCATCTTGAGTTTGTCTATTTCAGACAAATACGAGCATTTAGCACATCGCGGCGTGTCATTACCTATCGCAGGCAGGAGAACCGGAGACGTTTTGTTGGGCTGGCAGAACGAGTTGTAGAACTACGACAGGTGCTGGATAGCCTGGAATTAGAGAGCGCGGACATGGTGGGGCATGGAGACGCGGCAATGGTGTTGTTTGAGTTCGCGGCCCGCTACCCGCAGCGGTGCCGCTCGCTCACGATCATCGCGCAGGGAGCTGATTATCAGATTGCGCCGCACCCTTTTATCTGGTATCTGCATGAACTCTATTTGCGCTTGCCTGTGGAACACATCTTGTCGGCGTCTTTTCTACGGCGCATAGTAGTAAATTATATTACTGCGCATAGTCAGGCTGGCGACGATACAACACCCA
>DATGJV010000395.1:0-13001 GCA_035295005.1 Ktedonobacteraceae bacterium
AACGCGGACCGCAATTCTATGCTGAGATCGGGAAGAAAGGTGGCGAGTCAACCAAGCGCCAACAGGGTTCGGAGTTCTATTCTCGCATAGGCAAGAAAGGCGGCGAGAAAGGTCGCGCTGCCGCGTCTGAAAAAGAATAGCAGCATCCCGAAATGTCAGGGGAAAACGAAGTGAAGGGTACATGCGGCGGAGCCGCATGTACCCTTCACTTCGTTTTCCCCTATTGAGGACGTTTGAGGAATGGTGGTATATCAATGTCGTCGTCATTGTTGGGTGCCTCATAGCGGCGACCCATACCGCGAATACCGCGCAAGTCATCCAGGCTGCGCTGCTGCCGCCCCGGCGGGCCGGAAGGACGCTGGGCTGGTTGCCCGGATTGACTTGATTGGCCCGGTTGTTGCACAGGTGGTACTGGCGGCTGTTGTCGCACAGGTGGCGAATACGCCGGTCGCGGCGTTACCGGTGCAACTGGTGCATTGGAAACGACGGGTGGTACTCGCGGTGCTGTTGGCAGTTGTTGTACCTGTTGATCTATGCGAATAGCAGGTATCCTGAGCGTACTGCGCTCTTCCATACCGGCGGCAATCAGCGTAACACGAATGGTATCGTTCAGCGCGGGGTCAATGACCGCGCCGAAAGTGATATCTGCCGTGTCATCAATGGCGAGACCAATGCGCTCGGCAACCTCGTTGACCTCGAAGAGGCTCATATCCTCGCCTCCACTGATGTTGAACAGAACCCGTTTGGCCCCACGAATAGTCACGTTCAAGAAGCCCCCGGCTACCGCCTCGTCAGCCGCCATCTGGGCGCGGTTGCGCCCACGACCCTGACCAATGCTCATCAAAGCAGTTCCCGCCTCGCGCAGAACGCTGCGCACATCGGCAAAATCCACGTTGACCATACCGGGGACGTTAATCACTTCGGCGATACCTTGCACGCCCTGGCGCAAGACATCATCGGCGAGCCTGAAGGCATCGTTCAGACTGCGGTCGCGTCCGGTAGTAGTGAGCAGACGGTCGTTGGGAACCGTAATCAGCGCGTCAATCTCCTCGCTGAGTTCGTCCAACCCTTCCAGTGCGATGCGCTTGCGCCGCGTTCCCTCGAACGTGAACGGCAGTGTGACAATGCCGACAGTCAGCGCCCCCAACTTTTTCGCAATCGAAGCTACAACGGGTGCCGCTCCTGTTCCCGTGCCACCACCCATACCGGCAGCGATGAAAACAAGGTCAGCATCTCCCAACGCCGCACGAATCTCGGCGGCGCTCTCGGTAGCCGCTCGTGTTCCCACGGCGGCGTTGCCGCCAGCACCCAGCCCTTTGGTATAGTGCTGGCCCAGGCAGATACGCTGCGGTGCAGATGAGAGCGAAAGAACCTGTGCGTCCGTGTTCATGGCGACAAAACGCACGCCACGCACTCGCCTCTATCATGCGATTAATCGCGTTCATACCGCCGCCGCCAACTCCAGCAACAACGATATCTACCTGTTGTGGCGATTGCTCTATCATATCGAATGGTGATGGTGCAGCAATGGCATCATCGCCAGTATCTCTTGCATCCCTCGCGTCCCCTGGACGCCTCTGTTCCCAGCCGGACCGTACTTTCTCATTTTGCCCTTGCATCTGCTCCACCTCCACCTCATGCCGCAATACGGCCCACTGATCCTCTTGTTCCTCGTACACATCCGGCCGAGCGTCAGCTTTCCCGGCATTGCCGACGTTCGTGACCCACTGTTGTGGGGTATGCTCGTGTTGGAATGCATTATCATGAGACATGGATTGCATGCGCACCCCCGTTTCGGCTAGTCCGGCCCAATCAGCACTTGCTCGTCTCATTCACTAGAGCGAACCTTCCTGAATGAGCAGGTGTGTACGACGTAAAAAGCTTTGTCAGCTCTCTCTCCCAATCTTTTTTGTGAGCCGACCCTTTGCTTCTGGCTATTCTACCACACTATCCAACATCCGAAAAGTGGGTAAAAACTGTTTACAGCAAACACGAGTCCCCGGAACATAAGAGAGGGAGAGGCTATTCGTGATAGCCTCTCCCTCTCTCATGTTCCGGGGACTCGTGTTTGCTGCGTACCGCTACCTGTTGGTGAACAGCCAACAGGCAAATTGTGTATTAGTTCTGACAATTATTATCGTCTGAATTCGTTCCGGGAAGTGGTTGGTAAGTAGCATCGGCAAGATCAAGGCACATATCCGCCGCTACCGTTGAGCCAACTTGCATGATCCAGACATGCTGGTTGGTCGTGTAACCCTGTTGAACTCCGGGGCCTTCCATGACGATCATGATATTCTGGTCAGCACTCCCGCGCCCGCCATGTTCCGCGAGTTTGCTGAGAGGAACCGAGTCATAGACGACGGCCTGTGTCCCATTTGAGCCATCCGTCGGCCAGACGATGAAGCTAGGCGTTCGATCCTGTGGCGTTACCATATAGGCACCTAGCTGGAAGGAAGGTGTCATGGCCTGAATACCGAACTGCGCCATATTTTGTGGCGTACTGAGCAGGTGAATGGCCTGTAGCGTCTGGGATGGATTTTTCAAGTATACGAGCGCAACGCGGTCAGTTGTCGTCTGAACGGTTGGGATGCCATTATCATTTAAGTACTGGTCAATGCTGCCAGGGCCATGATCAGGAATAGCTTCCGTCAGGGCAGTGTTGCCATGATCGTTGACAAGAGCGATCTCGGTCTGATCGTAGATGCCCACGCTCTTGAGCAGTGCCACGGTTTGCGCGATCTGGCTATCCTCAAACTGAATGATCTGAGCAACCTGTGGCGAGTTGATGCCGTACTGTTTCATGATGCTGTTCGGGGCGACCGCGTAGAGACCGAAGATGTTCGGACGGCTGGAACCTGAGTTGATCTCGGCACGTACCGAATCAAAGTTCATTTGATCATATTGCTGAGGAGTGCCCTGGAAGTTCGCGAATGTGGGCGTCTGTAAATTATCAACGCCGATGCCACTGTAAACTGAACAGGTATCCGGGCCATCGAGAACATCATAGGCGGGATATTTGGAAATGAAGGCTGTCGTCAACCCGGCGGCCTTCGCTGACTGGAAGAGGGTGCAAGCTCGCCCCACGTTGCGGTCTTCGGTAATGCCAGGTGGCAATACCGGTGTTTCATCCAGCTCAATCAAGTGATTGTAATGGTAATCCCAGAAGGTCTCGTAAGGAAAGCCATGATGACTCGCATCTGTGCCGGTAAAGGCACCCATGATATTGGTGATCGAGTCAGCAGGAACTTGAGCCTGAGCATTGGTGTAGGAAGCTCCAGTCGCTTTCAAGCTATTGATGAACGGGGCATTAGTGGCGTTATAAAGTTCGGGATGCCCGCCATCAAAAAAGACCATAAAGGCGTATTTCGCCGGCACCGGGTTACCACCATCTGCATGGGCAGACGCATGATTTCTAATGATCGCCCCCACGACGACGCTTGCTATGAGCAAGCACAGGAGAATCGCGGTAAATAAGGGGCGGCGGAATGGCAGGTGGGTTCTAAGCATGTAATCCTTCTTTCATGTACAAATAAACAGGCACAACAAAAACGATATCCCCCAGTTGCTGCTTTTCTTATATCATAAAATTGCAATATATACAAGAAGTGAAGGTAATCGGGTAATTCTGGCGATTGTCTCTATACACCCATCTACTCTATGGTAAAGAGAGTTTGCACTACTTACAAGATTATTGTCAATTGCATCTTAATCAACCATAGTAGACAAATTACCTAGTGAAGAAGGAATTTCTTGACATGTGTGGATGTATCTATGTATTCTTTGCGAAGGTAAACCAACAGTACCTCAATGTGGGACCTGAGCAGGATAAAAAGAATGAACAGAGATGGAATGGATGGTTCCCTTAATCAAGCGGGGATGGGTAAACGTCAACTGGTCTCAATGGGACAGCTACTCAAGGTTGTTACATCTATACATCATATAGATGAGTTATTTCAATGGCAAGGCAATGCGTTTATTCAATACTTTCACGCACAAGCCACACAATTCTGGGGACTCCAGGCAAACGCAACAGGCAGCTTATCAACTCAATTGCGTGCATTGGTATGGCAAGATACTTCGATACCAAACAATGTCTTTGCGAATAATCAAGTCGCGTTGACTGTAGCAGATGTAATGAGCCAGGGTCGCGGGGCGATGCTTCAAGATGTACGTAACTTGTTCTCGCAGCATCAGGCGGAACTCTTGATGCGTTATGGGATAAATTACTGCTTCTGCTACTTACTCAAAAGTAGCTCACTCCTCCCCCCTGCGCAAAATGCCTCTGATCGAGATATTCCAACAGGCCTGGCAGTTGTTGCACTACTCTTTTTGAAACGGCCTCTGCCAGAAGAAGACCTCTCAAATATCGTTCTTCTGTTGGAGCGGTCTATTGCAATTGCGGCAACCCGTGGTCTCTTGCTCCCAGCCACCACCACTTCTGTACAATGGCCGACATCACCGGCTGAAGCGCCTCCGCAGCAAAGACAGCTGGACCTATCCGAGCTTATTCCCCATCGTCTTGAGAACGCGAATGCGATGAGGTCGAGTAATCCTTTTGCCACGACCGAGGTTATTCCAGATAAGCAGGCGCGTCGTCTCTATTCGGCCATAGATGGTCGTAAAAATGTCGCTGAGGTCTTAGCGAGTAGCGGTATGGATATGAAGACAGGCTATATTGCTTTACAGTTGCTTTTAACTCAGCGTCGAGTTCAATTGACTGAAGTTGGCGGGCAACCGGTGGATAGCAGACTGTTCTTTGACAGTCAATGACAGTCCGAGACAGGCTGTGAAAACAACTATACAACATGCTCACCCATCATATTTTTTGCCGGTGAGCCGAAGTGCAATGCATCTATAAAGGAGAAAAGAAGACGTGAATCAAACGCTTATTGCTAATACCCTTTCGCTGACCCTCTTTGTTGTCGCGCTATTTATTTCGCTTCGTGCGTTTTACCTTTATCGTAAGGCACGCAGTCGGCGTCTATTTATTCTTGGATTGTCAATGGGTATCATCTCATTGACTGCCGCCGCCGGGTTTCTCGGCGATAACGTTACCAGCGTCAGTCTCAATGTTGACTGGTTCAACTACATAGGGCAAACGTGTAGTTTTCTCTTTATCTTGTTGAGCCTTTTTAGCAACTCCGATGAATATTTGCGGCAACTGATGCGCTGGCACATCGTTATTTCCCTGTTGCTTTTGTTCCTCTTTTTCCTGGCACCGGTTCTCCCGCCAGAATTTCCTGATCCAGCCATCACAAAGACGCTCCTGAGCGGTTCGCGAGGTCTTATTTGCCTGGTGATCTTCTATAGCTATATCATGTCTTTTATGGCTAAGGAGACACGCTTTAGTCTGCTCATGGGTGTCGCTTTTTTACTGCTAAGCGCGGGCTATTTTGTCATCATTCCGAAGTATAGTATTCCGAATCTTGATCTCCTTGACGAGCTAGGTGATCTTACCCGTGTTGGCGGCCTAATTACGCTGTTCGTGACCATTCTTATAGGATAATATGTCCGGTGAGACATCATTGCAAGGTCAGTGGTACTTGAGCGAGAAGCGTGTGGGTGTTGGTGCAATGCACCAACACCCACACGCTTCTCGCTCAAGTACCACGCTATCAGCTTAAAGCTCAAGGCTTCGTGGAGAGGCCGGAAGATGCTTTGGCAGCCTTTTTCTCTTTCATGGCCTCTTTTTTCTGCTTATTTGACTTGGGGGGAGCTTTTTGCGCTTTTTTCTGATCTTTCTGATCTTTATTTGCCACAGTAAGTACCTGCCTTTCACACTAATTGAGGTTCTGCTTAACCTCATTACCTGTATTGTACCAAATTCGGGATAGAACGGATAGTCCCTTTGACATCTACTTTTTGGCCGATATTATTGACTGTTGTACAGTTGCCGCTCCTGAGAAGTGGCAAGCGCATGGGTGATCATGCGTATCACGTTGCCGATGTCCATTGGTTTGCGCAGCTGGTAAATGCCACGTTTCTTTAGCTCTTCGACAGGCAACGTCGCACTCATCATGATGGCTGGAATAGTGCGCATCTCTTCCTTTTGTTGCAGAAGGTCGTATAGCTCCAGGCCGTTTATCCCCGGCAAACGGTAGTCGAGCAATAAGAGGCATGGACGAATACGCTGGGCCTGTTCCAGCGCGGAAAGGCCATCGCCAATCACTTTCGAATGATACGGTGTCTCCTCCTCGATCAATTGTTGAAGAAATTCCCCGATGTCGGTATCATCTTCGACAATGAGGATTGTGGCGCTCGGTAAATTTAAAGCCGCCGGCGGGATAACTTCCCCTGGCATGGTTGACTCCTTCCTGGAATGATTCAGGCATGATTGGCATAGCATGTCATACTATAGTATACCTTACTGTAACGGATGGCGGCGACGATTCGTTACTCATGCGCGAAGATAGATTGGATATATTCCCCAGAATATCCTATCGTACAGGGGGTAAATCTGTCCATTCAAATGGTTTCCCCGATGGTACATACGTTGCCAGAAGCTCTAGCAGATGCACGGGATTGTCGCTGTCCATCATGAGATGTCTATTAAATGCTGGGATAAAGCCTTCGCGGCTGGCATGCGCTATCAGGTTCAATAGTGGATCAAAAAAACTCGCGACATTGAGCAGACCTATTGGTTTGCTGTGCAGCCCAATTTGCGCCCATGTGGTGATTTCAAACAGTTCATCGAAGGTGCCATAGCCGCCGGGGAGCGCGATAAAACCATCCGCGAGGTCTGCCATCAGAGCCTTGCGTTCGTGCATACTGTTCACCTCGTGCAGTTGCGTCAGATTTCTATGGGCGACTTCACGCCTGAACAGGCTCTGCGGAATCACGCCAGACACTTCTCCACCAGCTTCGAGTACCGCGTCAGCCAGTCTGCCCATCAGACCGACGCTTGCTCCGCCATACACCAGACCTATGTTTCGCGCTGCCAGTGCTTTGCCAAGTTCCCATGCCGCCTCTGCATAAGCCGGGCGCACGCCTGGATTTGAACCGGTAAAAACGCAGATACGTTGCAAATGCATTTGAGAAGTCCTTTCAACCTCATGCGTAGTATGTATATCCACATAATAGCATACTTGAGAGCTTATCCGAAAATCGGAGCCATATACGACCAATCTGGTGACTGTTATCGCCAACGGTGGTAACATCTATAGTGATACTACATACGTCTAGAGGTCACACGTGTTTCTCTCTTTCAATAAGCAACGTATTAGTAAGCATTATGAGGAACCTGGAGGAACATGATCAGAGCTATTGTTTTCGATTTTGATGGGCTTATCCTGGATACAGAAATTTCAGCATATCAGACATGGCAGGAAATATATGCCGAATATGACTGTGAGCTACCTTTTGAAACGTGGGCCACTTGTATTGGCGGCTCACCGCAACTATTCGATCCCTGTGTCTATCTTGAGGAGCAGATAGGCAGAGCGGTGCCGCGTGAAGAGATGAGGCAGCGACGCCGCCAGCGTCATCTTGAATTGATACTGGCGCAATCGCCGTTGCCAGGAGTTGAAGCCTATCTTCAAGACGCCCGGCGATTGGGTCTGCGTATTGGTCTCGCATCGAGTTCGCCGCATAGCTGGGTAGACACCCATCTTGTGCGGCTGGGCATCCTTGACTACTTCGATAGTATCCAATGCTTTGATGATGTTACAAACACGAAGCCCGACCCCGAATTGTACCTTGCCGTCCTGAATGCACTGCATGTGCGCGGTGACGAGACCATTGCCCTGGAAGATTCGCCCAACGGTGTGCGAGCTGCTCAACGCGCCGGTATCTTTTGCGTGGCTGTACCCAATCCCGTCACCAACCAGTTGCCGCTAGAACACGCCGATATGCGCTTAGAGTCTCTGGCAGATATGCCATTGGAAGAATTGCTGACCTATGTAGGGGCCTGCATTAGCACGCCCGGCGCGACGAGCGAAGCAATGTCGCGTCCTGGAGGGTAACATATGACCACACCTCGCTACGACCAGATCGCTGACTGGTACAACGAAAGTATTCGTTCCGGTTCGCTGATACATGACCTTGTAGTGCCGAATTTATTGAATTTAGCAGGAGATATTCAGGGTAAACATGTCTGCGATCTTGCCTGTGGGCAAGGTGTCATTTCCCGGCAACTTGCGCATATGGGAGCAAGCGTCGTTGGCGTTGATATCGCGGAGAAAATGCTGGAATATGCCCGGCGTGACGAAGAGATGGAACCTCTGGGTATCGTCTACCTGCATGATGACGCGCAAACAGTTTCTTCTATCGCGGATGCCACGTTTGACGGCGCGGTTTGCAATATGTCCCTGATGGATGTTACTGATGTCAGCGCAACATTTCATACAGTGCGCCGCATCCTGCGTGAAGGTGGGTGGTTTGCTTTCTCGATTACTCATCCCTGCTTTCAGACACCTGCTTCGACATGGATGAATGCAGAAGATGGCACTGTATATCGCGAGGTGCGCGGCTACTTCGCCGAAGGATTCTGGCGTTCCGACAATGCGCGTGGTGTACGTGGACAGGTGGGAGCTTATCACCGGATGCTCAGTACCTATCTGAATGCGCTGGCAGAAGCTGGTTTTCTGTTGGAGCGTATGGTAGAGCCACAGGCAACCGGCGAAATTGCTACTAGTATTCCTGGCTATGTGGAGGTACCTGCCGCATTTGTAGTACGTTGTAAAAGAATATAACAAGGTGATGGCAATGTTTGTGGTCGCCATCCAAATGAGCAGAAAGGAGGTACGCTATGCCTTCTGTCTTACTGCGCTACCTGTTGTTTGTTAGCTCGTACTTTCCGCTCGCGCTGATCTTTTTCTTTCTGTTTATCGAGCAGCAGCCAATCTGGGCGGGAATAGTATTGGCTATTGGCTTGCTTGGTTTTATAATAATGCTGGTGTTCTTCTTTCAACTGGCACCCCGGCTTGCACCGATTCAAGAGAAGGTGACGAGCTTGCAGGGGCGCGACGGCGAGGCGATGGGCTATATTGCCAGCTATCTCATCCCGTTCGTCGCTATACCCTTTAGTGGCTGGCAACAGGGCGCTGCGTTACTGATTTTTATTGGAGTGCTGAGTATCGTCTATGTCAACTCGAATATGATCCATATTAACCCGATGCTCAACCTTGTAGGCTATCATCTGTATGAAATTACTATTGAGCATAGCGAAATTCCACACATGCTGATTACACGGAGGCGCGTGGTGCGCGGCGAAACGTTG
The DNA here is from genome assembly GCA_035295005.1 of Ktedonobacteraceae bacterium. Taxonomy (GTDB): domain Bacteria; phylum Chloroflexota; class Ktedonobacteria; order Ktedonobacterales; family Ktedonobacteraceae; genus DATGJV01. Next base: position 9,218 of record DATGJV010000395.1, read on the forward strand.
CGTTTCATTGATGTTGGCAGCGGCATATTCCTGGAGAAGGGAACGAAAGCAATATGACAGAGACAAATGGTAATTTGAAGGACCTGTTTGATGAAATTCTTGCACTCGATATCCATACATGCGCCCTTACAGTTTGTCTTGCATCCAGCCCAAAAAATGAGATATTGCCCCTGTTTGAGCGGCTCCAACTGTCCGAGGGACTGACGGAAGTGTTTCGCGACGTGGTGCTTGCGACGCTTGAGCAGTGCAAGAAAGAATTGCACAATGGTAATCTGGCGTTGCACACCTACGCGACCGATAGCAAGCCCGATGCACACGAGGTCGAATACCTGGATTTGTCGGGATACGCCACTGTGCTTGAGCAATTGGATCCGTTGTCGTCGCTGGCGGATATAGATGTCTTTGAGGAAGACGAAAAATTCATTGCCGGTTTGCGCTTCTATGTAATGACAGTGCAGCCGGATGAGGGCGAGCCTGTCTACTTTTTCCGCGCATATTCGCCGAAGAAGCTGCTAAGCCGTTCATCTATGTTCGCTATCTGGCACAATTCGGGTGGGTACGATAAGGTTACGGTGCCGGTGTTTCTCTTTGACCATCACATAGACTGTATCAGCGTGGGCAAGCATATGTTCGTCTTCAAAAAGGACCACTTTCAGGAGATGTTTCATTTCTTTGAAATTTTGCGCAAACTGGCACGGGAGACGCTGGATATCATCCGCCACCGTGGCTTCATCGAAAACTTCGATGAGTTTGCGCACGATTGCGAGGCGCACCTGCCCAAACTGGCAAAGTTGCGCAATATCGCCATGAAACCCTACTTTAATCGCCTCACAATTGACGATATCAAGAAGGTGATCGAGAAAAATCACCTGTCTGTGCGCACGGTGATTGTACACAACAAAGAGATGCTCCTGTATGATCCGGCGGATAAATGGGTGTTGCTCAAACTGCTGGACGACAACTATCTCTGGTCGCTAATGACCGACATGGCATATGAGGTGTCGGGCAAGCGCGAACTGGCGGGTGACGCGGGATAACTGTTGCGGATTGTCATATCGCTGCTGCTCGCGCCGCAGCACTGTAGGGGTCCGCTTCAGCGCACCCAACGAGACGAGCCGCAGCGATGTCGAGTTTTCTACCGTCCCTACCAGCTACCCTGGTTTGTCGTGTATAATCCACAATAGAGGTAGTTTGTACAAAGGAGGTTACTATGGAGCATCGCCTGTTGGGGCAGACTGGTTTGCAGGTTCCTGTGATTGGCATGGGGACGTGGCGTACCTTCGATATTCGAGGGGAGGCAGCGAAGAAGAATTCCCGTGCCATCGTGGATGCGGCACTCAGCGAAGGGGCAAACTTCTTTGACTCTTCTCCAATGTACGGGGAGTCAGAACATGTGCTGGGGGAAGCATTGCAGGGAAGGCGCAACGCAGCAATGGTGGCAACAAAGGTCTGGGCCCCGACACGCAGTGAGGGCCAGACACAGGTCAAGCGTGCGCTACAGTATTTCGGCGGCTTTGTTGACCTCTATCAGATTCATAACCTCGTCAACTGGCTTGAACACCTGGGCATGCTGGAGCAATTACGGGATAGCGGACAGGTGCATGCTATCGGCGCGACGCATTATAACAGCGCCTCTTTTGGCGAACTACGGCGCGTGATGCAAACAGGCCGGATTACCGCCATTCAAATCCCGTATAATCCTATTCAGCGCGAGGTCGAGCGCGAGATATTGCCGCTTGCTGCCGAACGCGGTCTGGGTGTTGTCGTAATGCGCCCCTTCGCGGAGGGTAGTCTGATGCGCCGCGTGCCACCGGACGCTGAACTGGCTCCGCTCGCGCCATTTGGCGTGACAACATGGTCGCAGGTACTCCTCAAATGGATTTTGAGCGATCCACGCTGCCACGTTGCGATTCCCGCGACTACCAGCCCCAACCATTTACTAACAAATGCTCAGGCCGGAGAACCACCGTGGTTTGGACAGGAAGAGCGAGAATTCGTGGTGCGTCTGGCGCAACGCTCTACTTGAGCAAATAGTGTAGGGGCCGATTTATCGGGCCGGGCGCCGATTTATCGGCCACATGGACATAGCCGATAAATCGGCCCCTACGGCGTCTTCAAGCTCATGGTCGCAAGGATGGTGGCGGATTCACAATTCCTGACTGTTGAGTCGCGTTATATGTTCCGTAGTGACGCAGGATGGCAATCGCCTGTTTTTCACCGCCATCTGATTTGACAGTTACAATAGTACGACCCGCTTTCAATTCCTGCTGGTAGAAACTGGCGTCTCTTTCCGGCACACCCAGACTCACCAGCGCGGTATAGATGCTTCCGGCAGCAGCGCCCAGCACAACCCCGCCTAGCGTCGCGATCAGGATACCACCTGCCACCGCCGGGCCAAAGCCGGGAATGAGCAAGGAGGCGGCGGCACCCAGCACGCCGCCAATCACTCCCCCACTTGCCGCGCCAGTGGTTACATCTGCCCTCTCATCTTTGCTCGATTCGGTGGTTACAGCACGGGTCAGAAAACCAATCTCGTCATCGCTAAATCCCACCCGTCGTAATTCTTCTATCGCCTGTCGCGCCTGAGCCTGATCCGCGAAAACACCAACCACAACGGAATGTTGCTCCATTACCATTTCATTCCTCCTTTCGGTTCAGTTCAATAAAGCGTTGCCACGGAACAACATGCGCAACACTCCACTTATGTCAGTGGCGGGTTAGACCAGTTCATATCTTTGATCTGGCTGACTGGAATAGTGAGAACCACCTGGTCACCATTCACATTTTGAATGGCGTTGAACGGCACGTAGACATCACGCTGCATGGGAATATCAACGAGAAAGTCGTTTTCACGGACATCTTTCACATTACCTATTTTTCCCATATCTGACCCGACGACCTGCATCCCTTGTTGTAACTGTGACGCGGGACTCATCTGCTGGCTGGCAGGTTGGTTCGATCGCTGATCTGGTTCCTGCATACTGGGGCCGCCGTAAGGCTGACCTCGCATTTGCTGATTAGCAGGGGGTTGGTTGGGTGTTTGCTGGATTGGCGCACTATCAGGTTGGTTGGATACCTGTGGATTGGCTGCCACATTGGGCTGGACTGGCATTGCCGCACCAGAGGCTACTCTCTGCACTAACTGGACTTGTTGCTGCTCGTACTGATGAGCAAGCGCGGCCAGTTTCTTCGATGCGTTAATTTCCTGCTGTAAATTTTGTTGGAACAGTAGAGCGCAATCTTGCAATCCCAGGCTATTCGCTTCATCAATCAAATTCTGATAGGCCGCGATTTCAAGATATTCGCTTTGATAGCCAGTATGTAAATCGAACAATGTTACAGCTTCTGCTGGTTGCTGCCGTTGGAGAAAGCTGTCGTGGTCTTGCTTGAGACCAGCAGTCATGTGATTCTCCAGAGGCATGGGTTGACCACCCAGAATACGGAAGCATTGCTCCAGATTGCGGATATGCTGACGTGTTTCTTGCTCATGCTGCGTGAAGGCATCTCTCGCTTGCGGGTCAGCGCACTCCTGGGCTAGTACCGGTAACATGTTGACCAGTTTCTGTTCAACGTCATACATGACACAGAGATCGTAGAAAAAGAGATCTCGTGGACTTTGTATCGCAATTGGCTGTGTTGCCATCATGTATCCTCCTTCTCATGTAAGGTATTTCCAACATTTTCCGTTGTATCTGGCACGAACCGTCAGCAGGAAAAGTTGCACGTGCAGACAGGATACCCGCGAGGCGCATGCGCCTCGCGGGTATCCTGTCTGCACGTGCAA
>DATGJV010000396.1:0-3656 GCA_035295005.1 Ktedonobacteraceae bacterium
AGTGAGCGGAATAATGGTATAGCCGTACAGTTTTGCAATTAACTCTAGCCACGCGGAATGATAATAAAAAACATCTTCTCGTTGTTGTTCAAGTGCAGTTGTCCACCCGCTGTTCGTGCTGAATGTTTGTGTCATCTTGTAACTCTCCTTTTGTGGGTGCATGTTGATGCGCAGATAGCTGTATTTTCACGCTACGTTGCCAGTATGAGCAGCCGTGAACCTCCCAGGATTCGTGCTGCCAGATCGCGATGGACGGCAAATGCGAGTTTACGCGGTAATCTCATCAGCCTGTTTCTAAGTTCGTGTGTTGGCAGTTCGATAGACGATGAGGTGAAGAAGTAATCAAGCACTTCATAGCCCAGCTCTTTGAGCATTTGCAGTGCCAGTTCCTTCGTAAAGTAGTGAATATGCCCGTAGGATTCCCGTACCTCAAGTAAACCGTTGCGGCGGAAAATCATTTGTACGGACAGGTCGAGAGGGATATGGAATATTTTGTATTCTCCCTTTGATTTCAGGTCACGCAAGAAACTGAAATAGTTTTCCAGATGTTCCAGTACGTCTATGACCAGAAGCATGTCAAACGCTGCATCTTTTTCCTGCGTGATATCCGCCAGTTTGAAATGGAGACGCTCGTTCTCTCGCGGTATGGCAAGCTCAATCGCCTGTGGCGAGATATCATATCCCCAGAATGAGCAGTTGTCATCCATATTATTTTGCAGTTGTTTCAAAATCTCTCCTACCCCGCAGCCCACCTCGCACACTGTCTCAGGGTGCAGGTGACTTTGTGTCAACATACGTAATACCTGTTTTGCCTTCCAGGGAGATTCCTCAACGTGCCACGCAGGATTTTTCTCAAGGTACTCGCCCGAGGTGTACATGTTTTTAAACATAGTAATATGCTCTCAAGAAGTCTCTTTTTACGATGCTATTGATATTACAGCATGCTGGAGTGTAGATGGGGTAAATAGCGTGGTGGAGAACTGAACACTTCTTGCGCTTAGCGGGGATGTGACGAATATCTATCTTTGAGCAGGTTCTCTACCGATTTATGCCGCCGGTGAAAACCATATCATCACTATGACATGCTACAGTATGATTGCTGTCCTATGTCAGCTGAACTGGTAAAACGAAAGAGGTTGCAATGTACCTGGCAAATTTACGCATACATCATCGTTGGTTGAGCCTTGCACTGCTTGGCATCATCTTTTTCAGTGTGGCCGCCTGTTCCTCTCCTTCGGCCCAGAACGGTAGCGTTCAGCGTTCTGAGTCGTCTTCTGTAGCGAACGGCCCTCTGCCAGGACAGCAGATATGGAAGAACAATGTTTCATCTTTTCTCTTCGGCACCAACGACTCCTACGAGTGGTCGCCGCACAATATTCAGACCGAACCTGCAATCCAGCAGGCATTGCGTACCGCCGGCTTCACCTTGATTCGCAGCTTCTTTCCCGATAACGCCACTGACGCCGTAGTAGAAACGCGCATTCGCACCATCGAAAATAGCGGAGCGCATTGTCTGGGTGTTATTACCAACACCGCGAACACCACGTTTGATGAGCATCTGGTACGTTACTTAGGGAACCGTTGCCTGATGTATGAATTTGGCAATGAATCGGATTTACATGGTATCTCTATAGAAACTTACCTTGCACGCTGGAATATGTTGATACCTGCACTGCGGCATATCAACCCCGCCGCCAAATTCATTGGCCCGGTCACTTATAACGATCAGGGCAATCACGGGTACATGATGAATTTTCTGGAAGGCGTCAAGGCTTCTGGTGTTTTACCTGATGCAGTAAGCTTTCACTGGTACCCTTGCTATGAGGATACGGAAAGTGCATGCCTGGCAAAAGCCGATAGCTATGCTCAGGTTGTGTCAGGAGTGCGCACACTTGTCCAGAGCATCCTGGGCAAAGATATACCAGTGGGTGTTTCTGAGTGGAACTATGATCCCGGAAATCCGCCCCCTTCTTATGGTGATATTCCGGCATTTATTACTCAGTTTAGCACACAGGCGCTTGTTTCTATGATAAGTGCTGGAGCCGCCTTTGCCTGCCAGTTTGATGCTGCCGATTATGGTGGTTATGGCCGTCTTGATATGTTTGATGTGGACAATAACAATCCAAAGCCACAGTATTACGCCATCTCAAACCTTATCCAGCACTATCGCCCCGCGAAATGATTTCAGGGGAGCTATTCAAAAAGAGGGTGGAAATCCAACGTATATGATGGGTTTGTCAGCTCTCGTTGTGTGATAACACGAGCTGGCACTCCGCCCACAACAGTACAGGGCGCGACATCGTGTGTGACTACGGCACCAGCCATCACCACTGCTCCTTCACCTATCGTGATACCGCCCAGTATGGTCGCTCGCATGCCTATCCACACATAATTTCCGATCACGATGGGTTTATAGAAATCCACAAACGCTGGATGATTCATCTCGTGACTGCCTGTCACGAGCCATACACCTGAAGAGATACTGACGTGTTCGCCGATAATGAGACCGCCAGTCGTATAAAGCATACATCCCTGGTTAATGACCGTATCACAACCGATAGAGACTTTGTGTCCGCTTGATCGCACGCCTGCCATCTGCACATGTTGACCCAGGAGAATAGCGGCTCCCGACCCAACGCGCCAGCCCAGCACATGGTGATACCACGCATGCCGCAAGGTGTAGGACGGAATATGATTGATGAAATGGTTTGTCATGTATTTTATGGTGGCTGTAACGATTCTTTTCATCGTTATTGTCCCCCTTCCGATCCGACAAGCTGCTCTTCCTCATCGTACAGGGTTTCATCTACCTGGAGTAATGCTTGCTCTTCCATATTCAGTGCTTCATCTACTAATGGTAATACTTGCTTTTCCTCATCCTGGTCGGCAAATGCACGTGTGGAGACGCGGTTCGCCTTTCGTTGCACAGCCGTATACAGATGTTGCAGGTCTTCTCGCGGGATAGTACCCAGGAGTGTTGCCGCGAGGAAGTAGACAGGTGTAGCTACAGTAAGGATGACAAAAATGTTGGTGATGTCCCAATAACGCAGAAGCGCAATGACGGCAGCCATTATGAGGCTGGCGATCAACGCTTTTGTACCCACACGCAGACTGCCAGATGGGAGCAGGCGTTTGGGGAGAACTAGAATGGCGATGCCCATCAGCAGCAGTTCGGTGAATGAAGTCACAATTGCCGCTCCAACATGCTGCAAATGCGGAATCAGTAGCAGATTGAGTCCGAGATTGAAGACAAGTGCAGCGGCAGCCATAATGGTGATTTTCTTTTCCTGCCCGGTACTGATGAGGATAGCGGTTAGCACCGAGTTGATATAGAGAAAAACGAGGCCGGGTGCCAGGGCTTGCAATGCTGGAATGCTGTTGATAAAGTCGGGGCGGTGATAAAGAAAGCCGATGATATTTGGCGCAGCAACGATCATTGCTGTGGCGATAGGCAATCCACAAAAGAGCAGGAAGTTGAGCGATTTCTCGATAGCGACTTTCAAATCGGTTTCTGAACTGACGGAAAGCTTTGAGAAAACTGGATACATAATGGCACTAATGACGAGACCGGGCAAAAATACCAGCGTATCAAAGAGCCGGTATGCACCTCCATACCATCCAATTACCGCATCATTCGTTATGAACGAAAGTAAAAT
>DATGJV010000397.1:0-4849 GCA_035295005.1 Ktedonobacteraceae bacterium
ATTTCGAGCGTGGTACCAGTGAGCGGTGTAGGTCCGCGCACGACGCAGCTATGAACGTACTCTTTTTCGCGGAAGCGGCACTGTACCTCGCCGAGGCACTTGGTAAATAGGCCGATGTGGGCACCCATACTGACGAGCGCAGAGGTGTAGCCGAAGCGGTCTTCATAGATAGTCTCGTGAACGACCGACATGCCGTCTGCTTGCGTCAACAAGATCGTGAATGGCTGTTGCCAATCGGTCATGAAGCCGGGGTGTACATCGGTTTCCAGGGCAATAGCCAATGGAGGCGGTCCGTCGCCAAGAAAACGGATACCCTCATCGTCTATATCAAAACGCAGGTTCATTTTCGAGAGTGTGTTGAGAAAAGTCAGCAGGGTATCTTGCTGAGCCCCGCGCAGGTACACATCCCCTTTCGTCAGATAGGCCGCGATAGCCAGCGAGACTGCCTCGTTACGGTCACTCAAGAGCGTATGGCTGGCACCGTGCAGGCGATCAACGCCCTCAATGACAAGGCGACGGTCAACCTTGAGTTCGATGATGGCCCCCATTTTTTGGAGGAGTTTGATCAGATCCATGATTTCCGGCTCGACTGCCGCGTTCTCGATGACCGTCACGCCCTTTGCCAGTGAGGCGGTGATGAGGAAGTTCTCGGTTGCCATGACGCTTGGGAAGGGGAGATGGATGGTGGCACCGTGCAAGCGTTTTTTGGTGGTTATGTGGTACCGTCCATTTTGCTCGACAACTTCCGCGCCCATCAGACGCAACCCATCAATATGAAAATTGAGCGGGCGGGTGCCAATGCGATCGCCGCCTGGTAGAGGTATATCAGCTTCTCCGCAGCGATGGAGTACTGGCCCGACCGTAATGATTGCCATGCGGTTCAGCCCTCCTACCTCTGTTGAGACGGCGGAGCAGGTGATATGGGGCGTGGTGATGGAAAGCGTATGATCATTCAACTCCACGCTTGAGCCGAAATCGCGGCAGAGCGTGACAGTGAGTCCCAGATCGCCAATCAGAGGAACATTGCGAAAGGTGCATGTCTCGTCGGTGAGCAAGGAGGCAATGAGCATCTTGGTTACAGCATTTTTGGCACCGCTGATACGTACTTCACCATGTAGGGGAGTGCCGCCTGAAATGAGATAGTGGGGAGCATTCAAATTTTGCATGTTCATGAATTATGTTCCTCGGTGATTTCTAGCGTTTCCGGGCGCATTCCATAGCCAGCGCAACGCATTGAGGCGCGATGGCGGTGGAGCAACATTGCGCGGACGACGAATAGGTGGTGTATTGAAAGAACCATCCGCGTGGCCCTGTTCGATAGCATCAAACAGGTCAAGAAACTGGTTGACGCTCTGCGCAACGCCCTCGACCATAAGATAACCTGATGGCTTTACCGCATCTCCAACTAAATACACGCCCTGTACATCAGTTTTGGATACAACATCCTCGCCCTGTGCAACGCGGTTGACGGGCCACTCGCCGCGATAAACACTCATTGTCAGTACGCGACAATGGCGATCAAACGCTTCGCCGAAAAGCATACGCAGGTCTGCCAGGGCCAGTGCTTTCTCCTCTTCGATGTTGTTGCTTTGAATGACCTGATGGCTAATCAGCAGGTGTTTTCCCTCTGGTGCCAGGCGTGGATCACAGTTGGTTGGCTGCACCATACCCGCGATACGCTGTGTATCCAGGCAATACATGATGCCTCTGTGAGGAATGAGCGATACATCGCTGAGAATATGCACTTTCAGACCGACGGCCTCTGGTAGTTCTCCTGGTTCCCCGTCATCCGGCGCTTCGGTTTGCTGTTGTTTTTTCAGAACCTGTGCCTGAGTAATTTGTTGATTGTGCAGCAAGGCGCTAGTTGCGCGAGGGCCAATATCACTGACGACGAGCGGCGCGTGGAGAAGTGATTCCGCGCCAGAGGCTTTGTCGCGCACTCTCACACCTGTTACATGCCCTGCCTCGGTGCGAATTTGGAGAACCTCATGGCGCAGACGTATTTCCGTACCTTTTTCAGTCAGACTTCGCTCTAAGGCTGCCGTCAAGGCGCCGCAGCCACCTTGAACGATGCCAGGAGCGCCATAGCTGAACATATTCTTTGTGGTTTGCACAACCTCAGCCGTTGTTACCGCATGCAGTTCGAGACTGAGTGCAAAGCGGGCAATGCACGCGAAGAAGGCAACGAGTTCGCGGTTGCGCTGCACATTGATATGTTTCGCCAGCCACGTATCGAATGGCAGGTTGCGCTCCCGCGGGGGAATAGGACGCAGGAACATCAGGTACCCGATGCGTGTGAACCAGAAAAATTGGCGTGGCCCTAAAAATTTGAAGACACCCAGCAGACCACGTGAGCGGTACTGTTTACCATTTACATGAAATGAACCAAAAACGTCGGCATCGAGTATGCGATGCGATATCTGTAAACGGCGCAGCATTTTTGCTAAGACACCACTGCTACCAAAAGGAAGCATATGCACCGCGCCGGTGCTGAGCTGAACTCCTTGAAATGTTTTCGCGGTAAAACGCCCACCGCTATGCGGGAGTCGCTCCAGCACAATGACCCGTTTCCCACGTTGCAGCAACTGTGCCGCACTGAGTAGACCACCCAACCCGGCCCCAATAATGATCGCATCGGTTGTATATTCTTGCATGGTTATCCTGATAGTTGTTTGTTGGTAGCATGGTTGTCGGTAGAATCATAGCACGTTGTTGTCGCTGCCAACAAACAACAGGGTACCCCGATGGGTACCCAATTGTCCTCGGGAAGGTACACATTCCGCGTACCGGGATGGTTTATCGTTCGTCACCAATCAGGCTGCGCAGTAAGCTGTTGCATTCAGCCAGAGTGTTGAGAACGTTCTGGTGCATCTGGAAGACTTTGTTGAGTTCACGCGCCTTGCGAGCCAGCTTGGTCACGTACTCGATATCACGAGGATTGTTCATCACATCTTCCATCAGTTGCAGCAGTTCAGTCCATGCCAGAGCTTCGCGAGTGCGAGCTACGTCGGCAATAGTATTATCCATGCGATCGGAGACGCGCCGCACGCCGGAACGCAGCTGGTTCGTCGTCTGGGCGATTTCTGTTTCATGGTTGCGCATGGCTTCCTGGGTGGAGTTCAACTGCTCTTGCAGTGACATGACCTGTCCATCAAGCGCCGATAGGGCGGCCATCAACGGGGCGATATCGGGCAATGAAGGCTCGGACAGGCTGGTCAAGCGATTGAACGTGACATTGGCATCGGACGTGCTGCCTGTATAAGACGAGGATTGCTCTGCGGCTGGAGCTGTTGGAACGGGCGCAGGAACCGGTAATGGCGCAGGAGCTTGCGCTTGCGGCGCAGGTACTGGTGGTAATGGTGCCTGTATTGTTGGCTCCTGGCTTTGGGCGACTTCAGACGCGGGGACAGCTTCCGCCTGTACCGCCTTCTCAAGAGCAGCTGAAGAGCCGTTATCCATTGAGCGAGTACTGAATTCGTCATGTAATGGTACACCGGCATCCTCGTCCTCGTGAACCGCGGCCTCGCGGGTGCGGAATGTGGCTTCCGCCGAGACGGGATTAAATTGTACCGCCATGGTGGGCATATCTTCTACGGCGGGTGCCGAGGAGTACCCATGGAAGATGAGTTCGTGTTCTCCGATACCGACATGGTCGCCATCTTGCAGGACGCGAGGCGACATCTCTTCGAGTTGCTGGCCGTTTACAAAGGTACCATTCGCGCTGCGCTCGTCGCGCAAGACATACTGCCCATTTTCGTATTGAACAGTGGCATGGCGGCGTGAGGTCAATTTGTCCTTCGAGAGCAGGATATCGCTATTCGGTGCGCGTCCAATCGCAATCTCTTGTTTCTCAAGAGGGAACTCTTGTAACACAGTGCCATTTTCCGAGCGGAGAACAAAGCGAGCGGGGTTGGCGATTTTGTCAATAGTGGCTGCTTGCGTAGGTGCCATTTCGCCGCTGTGTTGCGCTGGCTCGATACTGGTATTGGCTACCGTCAAATCAGACCAGGTGCTGCCGGATGCCGGTGGGGCTGAACCCATCGCCGGGCTTTGTGGGGATTGAGGCTGCATCCAGTTATCACTCTCTGGAATTGTAGACTCGCCCACGACATTCTGTGCCTGTTGAGGTGAGGAATTTGCAGAAGTCAGGCGGTTGCCACAATTCAAGCAAAAATTATCCCCTGGTCGCGTTTCGGCACCACAGTAGGGGCATGTACTCATGATGAAATGTTCCTCCCTTTGATAGTACGTACCACTCTGTGTACGCACGAACGAGATGTTGAAGCTTTGCGAAAGCGAATGTATAGTTGCCATTATATCAGAAGTCAACGGTACCCGTCGAGATGTATCCTGTATCAGTCAGAACTTGTAAATGATTGCTATGGTGGCCCAGGGTACCCGCAAGGGGATACCCCTACTATACACGCAGGATGCGCACCGTGTATAGTAGGGGTATCCCCTTGCGGGTACCCTGGCTCCTACACGCTATCGCTTACCTATCCATCAATACTGAACGTTGATATTCCTGTGGAATAGTACTAAAGTCCTTGCGTTTGGGACTGATTTCCTATATGTATGCCTCTATGAGGCGGGAACCCAGCTGACGTTGGGCTGCAGGTTATTGAAAAACTGCTGCATAGTGGCCTGGTTGCCACTCGCTGAAAAGACGATATTGGTACCACTGCGTACTCCTGTACACAGCAAGAGCGGTGTTGCTGTTGCACTGCCTGTTGGAGTCGCGGTGCTTGCCTGCGGCACTTTCGGCGCGGGACTGCCGGATGGGCTGCATTGAAAGCTTAAACTGTTGCTACGCTCCGGGGCCTCAGCCAGTGTCACGGAGCTATGGTCT
>DATGJV010000398.1:0-3832 GCA_035295005.1 Ktedonobacteraceae bacterium
CTGATTGGCTACTTGCTGATTATTACCGTCCTGACCCCTGTGATTGGACGGTTAGCTGATATCTTCGGGCGCAAGCGACTTTATAACACTGGATTTATTATGTTTGCCCTGGGTTCGCTCGTCGCTGGTCTCGCGCAACCGCAATTTCATGGCGGTGATCTCATTACGGGGCGTATCATCCAGGGTGTCGGCGGCGCTTTATTGATGACGAACAGTACCGCCATCGTAACTGATGCGTTCCGTAAAGGGCAGGTTGGTCTTGGTCTTGGTATTAACCAGATCGCCGGCGCGGCGGGTTTTTTGCTCGGTCCGATTATTGGTGGTCTGTTAACAGAGTGGTCATGGCGCTGGGTGTTTCTGTTCAATGTACCGCTCTGTATCTTTGGTGCGTTGTGGGGTATCTGGCGATTGCGTGAACCAGTGAAACCGAACAATCGTCAGCATATTGACTGGATTGGGAGCGTCACGCTGACCATTGGGCTTACCGGCGCGTTGCTCGCATTGAGCCTGTTTGCCTTCCCATTGCTTGGTCAAGCTGCAAACTATATTATTCTTGGGCTCGGTATTCTTGGCCTGGTTGCTTTCGGCATCATTGAGCCTCGTATTAAAGAGCCTATTGTGCAGTTGCGCCTCTTCCGTGACCGTCTCTTCACGATGGCGAATTTGAGTGGTTTGCTGAACGGTATCGCACGTGGAGCGGTGCTGTTCCTGTTGATTTTCTTCTTGCAAGGCCCTTATGGCAAAGACCCATTAACGGCGGGTTTGCTGCTGACACCTTTTGGTGCTGCTTTCATGCTCATTGGCCCTTTAAGTGGGAGACTCTCAGACCGCGTTGGTTCGCGTTTGCTTACCCCTATTGGTCTGGGCGTTTCGGCACTGGGGTTGTTAGGCTTGACCACTGTGTCACCAGGCACTCCATACTGGCTGCTGGCCGTGTTTATGGCGCTGATGGGTGGAGGCTCAGGCTTCTTTGTTTCGCCGAATACCAATGCGATAATGAGCTCCGTTGAGCCACATACCCGTGGTGCCGCTTCCGGTATTCTGAGTATGCTGAATAACACCGGGTCAATGCTCAGTATCGCCATTGTCTTCCCACTGGCCTTGAGCCAGGTTCCCATAAAGGCGATGATGCAGGTATTCATCTTTGGCGGTGGTATGGACCCCTCAGCTTTATCCCTGTTCATGAGCGGTCTGCACCTGGCATTCTATGTCTCCTTCGCCTTGAGCGTCATTGCCATGATTGTCGCGGCTTTGCGTCCGTCGCATTAAGTTGTATAATAGGTTAACGTATCGTCTTCAGGTCAGGGCAATGAAAACTTGCCCTGACTTTTCATCTCGCAGAATTATGCGAATTCGATATGCATGTTTTGCAAGACGAGTAATGGTGCCACTAAAACACGTGTTGAAATGTTACCATGCATATTGAACATATTGAACGAATGGAGAGTCCTCAAACGACCATGTTGAAACAAGAACAAATGACCACTTCCGATTTTACTCGTAGCGATACACGTATCAGTGAATTGCTCAATTATTTGCAAGAAATAGAAGACCTCAAGGCCCTTGGAGACCTGGCAGACTGGGATCAGAATACTGCGATGCCCAATGGTGCTACCGCAATCCGTGGCAAGCAAATGGCAACGTTGCGCGGGTTGTTGCATGAACGCTGGGCTTCGCCACAGCTTGGCAATATGCTGGTAGCACTATGTGATGATGTCCAGCAAAACGCCTTCACCGATGCTGACCGGGGGCTTGTGCGCAAAGCACAACGTGAGTACGAGCAAGGCACAAAACTGCCGCGTTCCCTTGTCGAAGAAATGACCCGAACAGGGTTTGACAGCTTCGAGGCATGGCGACGTGCAAGAAAACAGAACGATTTCGCAACATTTGCGCCGTGGTTGAAACGCACAGTCTCTTTACAGCGTGAAGTAGCTGACCTGCTTGGTTATACCGAAACCCGCTACGATGCGCTTCTGGACAATTATGAGCCAGGCTTGACCGCCAGTAAAGTGGACGCGCTTTTTGCTCCGGTACGCGATATCAGCAAGAATATGTTGCAACGCATTAAGGCAAGCGGCAACACCATTGATGATACCTGTCTGCAAGGGGATTTCTCTACAGAGAAGCAACTGTCTCTCAGTGAGAAGATACTACGTGCAATGGGCTACGATTTCGATCGCGGTCAGCTAGCCCAATCGCCGCACCCGTTTACCACCAGTTTTGGGAGTCCTTTTGATGTACGTGTCACGACACGCATTGACAATCACCTTCTTCAGCCCGCGCTGATGGCCTCTATTCACGAAGGAGGTCACGCGCTTTATGAACAGGGCAGTTCAGCAACCCTTGTGCGCACACCGATTGCCGGTGGTGCCTCGATGGGCGCACACGAATCGCAGTCACGGATGTGGGAAAATGCTATTGGGCGTTCACTGCCGTTCTGGCAGAGCCATTTTGCGTTAGTGCAGGAGACATTCCCGGCTGAGTTTGCTCAGGTAGACCCTACAACCTTTGCCCGCGCACTCAACAAAGTACAATTGAATGATAGCCTTATCCGAGTCGAGGCGGACGAGGTTACCTATAATCTGCATATCATCATCCGCTTTGAACTGGAGAAGATGCTAGTCAACGGAGATGTCGCGGTCGAATCTCTGCCGCGTCTGTGGAACGAGAAGTATCAGGAGTATCTTGGTGTTACGCCGCCCACTGATGCTGATGGCGTGATGCAAGATATGCACTGGACGTTCGGCTTTGGTTACTTCCCAACCTACACACTGGGCAACCTCTACGGTGCGCAAATTCTGCACAAACTCTACACCGTCTTCCCTGATTTCGATGAGAAGCTGGCACAGGGCAATACCGCCTTTGTCCATGATTGGATGCGCGAGCATATGTATTCTGTCGGTGCTATCTACCTGCCAGAAACGCTGATCGAGCGTATAACTGGCGAGAAACCGAACTCCCGGTACTTCGAACAGTACTTGACCAGCAAATTCGAGACACTCTACAATTTGCCCAGGTAATTCGTAGCACATGAACATCAGAGCGTAGGTGAGGGAATGGCGAAGCGATTCCCTCACCTACGCTCTGATGTTCATGATGTTTTTCGTATCCAGCAGGAAAATCCACGTGTTTTTCTCTTGACTTTTTACCGGATCGGCTGGTATACTTCGGTTGTGGGCAGGATATCCCCCCAGGGGGGTGGATGGATTGCTTAACAGAAAGTTACAGTGACAATGTCACATTTGACAAACGATCCTTCCCGCGAGGATATCGCTAAACGGCTTGCCCGCGTCGCCGGGCATGCTAATAGCCTCAAGCGATTGTGGGAAGAGGGCCGTGAGTGCGATGACATGCTGACGCAGATTGCGGCAGTTCGCGCAGCACTTGATCAGGTAGGAAAAGCCATTCTGGAGCAGCATATCGAACATTGTGTCGCTAAAGCTGTGAAGCATGGAGAGCCTGATGAGGCTATCCGTGACCTTAAAGATGCACTGGATCGTTTTGTATAGTCTGTTCTGAAGAATACAGAACATAAACGGAAGGAGATGTAGTCCGTATGGACGCAGGAAGTAGTCAACCTCCCAGTACATGGAGGAGTCTACACCATTACGTAGGACAGGCGGTGCTGAACCGATAGCGTTTCATTTCTAACCTTCCGCTATCACCTCACCACTCGCTTTCCTACCAATCTACAAATGAAAAGCGAGTAGTGTGAGGTATGATTTCCATATACCGGCTTCACTCCGGTACCACATTATCTTCCTCCCACTCCTCTACTTAGTTGTCGTCTGATGTGTACGACCACGACTCGTTATGCCCTGATAAGTAAAAA
>DATGJV010000399.1:0-2696 GCA_035295005.1 Ktedonobacteraceae bacterium
AAAACTTCTTCGACCAAGAATGGCCCCTACAAATGGGTAATCTTACACATGACACTCACCGCTCTGCTCAGCTACTATAGTTGTCAGAAGCACGAGGGGGGTAGGTATCAAGCTCACTCCTGGAAGGCTTTGAATTTTGCGAAATATCAATACTACCAGGAGGAATACTGTATGTTGATAGATAGTAACGCAGAAAAGCAGAAAAGTTTAGATAATGAACATGCTATCGTGATTGGTGGAAGTATGGCCGGGTTGCTGGCAGCCCGTGTTCTATCGGAGCATTTCGAGCGAGTAACGATCATTGAACGTGATCAGTTTAGCGACGATGCGGAGCCGCGCAAAGGCGTCCCGCAGGGACAGCATGTGCATGGCTTGCTGGCAGGTGGAGCAGCTATCCTGGGAGAATACTTCCCCGACCTCTTTGTCGCACTCGCCCATGACGGTGCCGTCCCGTTGAGTACATCTGACATGCGCCGGTATCAGCTTGGTGTGCCGGTGGCAGCATCTCCAGGCCCTATCAAGACGCTATGGCAAAGTCGGCCCTTTCTTGAACAGCATGTGCGAGCCTGCCTGGCAGCCAGGAACAATTTGCATATCCTGGATGGATGCTCGGTCACGCGCTTGAGGACAAATGATGAGCGTATCACCGGCGTCGTCTTGCGGTATCGCGGCGGGGAACAGCGCGAGAACGAACTGGCAGCCAATCTTGTGGTAGATGCCAGCGGACGCGGGTCGCGTGCGTCCCAGTGGCTTGCCTCTTTAGGATACGGTCATGTTGAAGAGACCAGCGTCAAAATTGATGTTGGCTATGCCTCTCGCATCTATCGCTGCCCCGATCAGCTTCCCACCAATTGGAAGGTCTTGATTATCCTGGGACCACCTCCCGACAACAAACGAGCGGGAGTAATCTTCCCTATTGAGGGCGGGTATTGGATGGTCACTCTGGCAGGCTGGCTGCGTGATTATCCACCCGATGATGATGCTGGCTTTCTGGAATATGCTCGCAGCCTGTCCCAGCCAGACCTGTATGAAGCCATCAAAGAGGCCGAACCGGTCACTCCCATCGCTATGTATAAGTACACCGCCAATCGGTGGCGGCACTATGAACGTATGGCACGCCTGCCAGAAGGCTTTATTGTCATGGGTGATGCAGTGTGCGGCTTTAGTCCAGTGTATGGGCAAGGCATGTCCGTCGCGGCAATTGAAGCAAAGACGCTGGATATCTGTCTGCGCGAACAGCAGAACTGGACTGGAAACACCCATCCGACCAGTTTCCCGCAGCAATTCCAGAAGGCGATTGCCAGAGAGATAAAGGCTCCCTGGATGTTGTCAACAGGAGAAGACTTGCGCTATCCAGGAACCGAAGGTCACAGATCGTCAGGCACACGTCTTTTCAACTGGTACATGCGCCGCGTTATTGGTCTGGCCGCGTCTAATCCACTCGTGACAGAGGCTTTCTTTCAGGTTTGGCACCTGCGCAAACCCCTGAGATCGCTGTTCGATCCGCGCATTGTCCGGGCTGTTCTGAGCCGAGAACTGCTATCTCGTCGGCAAAAGCCGGGAGTATCGAGTCCCCCGAGAAGTGGTAAGTTCACCAAAGTCAATGCGCCCTCTGGATAAAAGAATCGGGAATATGAAATCGCTTTCAAATAGAGGTTGAGGCAACGAATATCGGGTGTTTTCAATACGTGGACGCTTCGGTGCAAGTAATGATAATCTAATTGAAGTCGTGGATTATCATTAGGAGGAAAACTATGCAGAAACGCCCGATCTATCCTGTCCATCCAGGCGAAATATTAGCCGATGAACTGGTGGAACTAAATAAAACCTCGGCTGAGTTGGCTCGTGAGTTGCACGTGCCAGCAAACCGGATTTCACAACTGGTTGCTGGTAAGAGAGCAATGACTGCGGATACCGCTTTGCGTCTTGAAAGGCGACTGGGTATCAGTGCTGCTTTCTGGATGAGTTTGCAGAAACGCTATGAGTTGGACCTTGCCCGCGATAAAACAGGTGATGCGCTGAATGTGATCGAGCCTTTACAGCAAGCGAGCGGCTACTAGCTGAGGCTGAAACATACTCGTTTGCCATACACCCGCTAGATAAAACAAGAAGTGCTGGAAAAAGACATCTCTTCCAGCACTCCTTGCTTTCTTATCCCAGGGAAACCGGGTCGTAGATTTGTACTCCACCGGCCAGCATGGTCACACCGCCAGTCGCGAAGTTTTGTACATCTCCTGCTGCCGCGTGTCCTTCGGGCGATTCGAATGCGGCTCCCATTGCCTCCTGGCTGTCAAAATAGAGGATGGCTATCAGGTAGTAAGGAGAATTTTCCTGCGGATTGATCGAAGCTCCTCTTGCGGCTGTATAACCTTTGAGTCCCGGAATCTTTAGCGCCAGCGGTGCATGAGTCTGCTCGTAATAACGGTCAAATGCCTCGGTGTCCTGTGGTTGTCCGTACAGTACTGTTAACTGGAACATGTAGTTCTCTCCTTCAACAATAATAAAATACAATGTAGCTCTACAGGGAGCTTTCAAAAGGTACAAGAAAGAGTATAATACAAAAACAGGAGAAATGCTATACAGACACGCCCGCTGCTCTCCTATTCATCCAGGCCAAATAGTCGTCATTGAAAGGAAGGGGGAGCTACCTCCTACTTTGCTCAAACGACCGGAAGATGAAAACGTTGATTGCCAGC
>DATGJV010000400.1:0-8620 GCA_035295005.1 Ktedonobacteraceae bacterium
GTTTCGAGCGCGAGGCACAGCTTATCGCCTCGATGCACCATCCCAATATTGTACAAATCCATGACTTTCAGATTGCCTCCTCTGAGGAAGATGGCACTATTGCCTATATGGTTATGGATTATGTTGAAGGCCAGACGCTGGCAGACTACATGCACAGTACTTCGTACAGAGGGAACATTCCATCACCGGCAGAAATTGTGCAACTCTTTACGTCTATCTGCCTCGCCGTAGATTATGCCCATCAGCAAGGCATGATTCACCGCGACCTCAAACCGGCCAATATTCTACTTGACAGGCGGAATATGGTGCGCAATCCCATGGGCGAACCTATCCTCACAGACTTTGGACTTGCGAAGCTCCTGGGGGCGTCTTCAACGGCACTCACTGCTGCACAGCTTGGAACACCGATGTACATTGCACCCGAACAGGTGAATGGATATGCTGGCAATGAGCGCAGTGATATCTATTCGCTTGGCATCATCTTGTTTGAGATGGTCACAGGCAGACTTCCCTTTCAAGGCGACAGTCCAACATCGGTGATGTCGCAACACCTCACGGCTACACCGCCCTCTCCCAGGAGCATCAATCCGAACATTCCACCTGCACTGGAAATGGTCATTATGCGTTGTCTCGCAAAAGAACCGTCGGCTCGCTTTCCCCGTGCCGCGTCGCTCGCTGCCGCAATCGCAGAAGCACTGAACGTGCCGGTACCGGAAAGCCTGGGCGAACCTGGCTATCCTGCGGACGCTGACTATATGCCAACCTATATCACTCCCAGTTCGCTCAATCTGCCAGGAGCAACACCATCTTCACCTGTGCTGCCAGTTGCGCAATCTTCAACAGTACAGCCTTTGCTAGCTCAATCTGGTACATCTTTGGCATCCTCATCAAGTGGTGGACAAAGCACCCCTCCTGTAGCGACAGGCAATAGCACAGGAGCTTCTAACCCGCCATATGCAGGAGCGATGAGTACTCCTCTTCCATCTTCACAATCGTATCCAACATCCAGTGGGCGGCCTACTCTTACGTCCACTTCCAATAGTAACCCTGGCAGTGCTGCTTTCGCACCAACACAGTATCCACCGGTGTTTAACTCTCCACCGCCGCCAGTGAAACGACGGAGAGGGCTGATAATTGGTTTGATCGCCCTCATTATCATCCTGCTAGGTGGCTCTCTGGGAGCCTACTTGCTGTACTTGCATCTCGGTGGAGTTACATCCAGGAGTGCGGTACTGCCAAACTCGATAGTAGGCCATGCATTTTACGTCAGCAGTGGACAATTAGCAGATGGGGCGCAGGGCATCTCCGATCAATTGCAGATTGATTTGCAGAACTTCCAACTTCCTCCACAGGGGAAAAGCTACTATCTCTGGCTGCTGGCCGATAAAGATACGACACCCAAACCAGATTTTCTGGTGCCGCCACCAGTACACCCGCCCATCCTGCTAACCAATAACTTGCCTGTGCAGCAGAATGGGAGCGTCCATTACAAGTACCAGGGAGACGCGCAACATAACAATCTGCTCTCAGATACCAGCCGTCTGCTCATCACGCTGGAAAACGCCGGAAATAACCCGACCAGCCCATCTACTGATCGCTCTACATGGGTCTACTACGCGGAACTACCCCAGGAACTCATTCCCGGCGACCCCACTCATTTACGGGGGCTTGACCATATTCGTCACCTGTACTATAACGAGGACCACCTCCAGGTAAAAGCGCTTTATGGTGGGCTAGACATCTGGGTCTTTAGAAATACAGAAAAGATTTTGGAATGGTCTACTACTGCGCGAGATGACTTCAATGGAACAACGGCTAATTATCAGAACATGCACGACCTGTTCACCGGCATCCTGGACTATCTGGATGGCTCTCCAAACGTCCATCTTGATGTACCACCTGGCACACCTGTCAAGCCTGATGCCACTATTGCGCAAATTGGCCTCCTCGAGGTAGCGGCTAATCAGGATCCGCCTGGCGACCTTGCTCACATGCTGCTTCATATCAACCAGCTAAACAGGGCCCCTGATGCAACGCCACAGATGCATATACTGTCACAGGTAATTAGTGTTGCGATTAACAACGCGACGGGATGGTTGAACCAGGTGCGTACAGATGCCAAACGGCTTTTCTATATGACGCCCGAACAATTGGCACAGCCTGCAGCACTCAATATATTGGACGATCTGGTCACACAGGCAACCTATGCCTATATCGGCCAGCTTGATCCGAACACAAATGCCTTCAATCCCGGTGTCCTTCAGGCGCACTATAGCGTGCAGACGCTAGCGACCTTTGACATTACAAAAAATGTGCCAGAGAGCCTGTGATCGGAATGCAACGGATCACATTTCGAGGTGCGCTTCAACACACCTCGAAATGTGATCCGTTGCATTGACATCTTTCAGCCTGTCCTCGATAATTTAAGGCAGAGAGAAATCAGCAAGCAACTATCACAGGAGCAAGCATGAGTACGGAGTCGCGACGCCTGGGCAAATACGAACTGCGAGAACGCCTGGCAAGCGGTGGGCAGGGCGAAGTCTGGAAGGCTTTTGATCCTCACCTGCGACGCTACGTTGCCATAAAGCAACTTCATGCCAATTTGCAATCCGACCCCAATTTCGCCGCTCGTTTCGAGCGCGAAGCGCAGTTTATTGCGTCGCTGCACCACCCCAATATCGTGCAAATTCACGATTTTCAACTCGTCTCTTCTTCTGGCTCGGATACCACCACGGCCTATATGGTGATGGATTATATCGAAGGACCAACGCTCGCAGACTTTATCCGTAACACGTCCCGCAAGGTACAATTTCCATCTGCAACCGATATCGTTTACATCTTGACAGCGGTCAGCCTCGCCATTGACTATGCGCACGCGAAAGGTATGATTCATCGCGACATCAAGCCCGCCAATATTATCCTTGACCGGCGTTCTTCCAGGGGGAATGTAATAGGCGAACCTATCCTCACAGATTTCGGTATAGCCAAATTGCAGGGCGTTTCTGCCGATACGACCAAATTGCTCGGTACGCCCCTCTATATCTCACCCGAACAGGCAAAAGGTCTTGTGGGCGACAAACGGAGCGACCTCTACTCGCTCGGTATTATCCTCTATGAAATGACCACAGGCGTCACGCCGTTTCGTGGCGATTCCGTCATGGCTATCCTCATGCAACATTTTCAGGAAATCCCCACGCCACCTGCTCTCATCAACCCGAATATTCCACCTGCTTTGTCTGAAGTCATCCTCAAAAGTATTGCGAAAGACCCGGACGCACGTTTCCCGGACGCATCCGCCATGACCATCGCGGTCGCTGAGGCCCTGCATGTACCCGTTCCCACCGAACTGAGGAGGGCTGCTGCCGCGCCTGACATCAGTGGGGCGAACTCCCACAACTTGCTACGACCTTCCCAGCCGTCGGGGATGGCGCAAGCACCGTTAACACCATCTTCACCATTCTCGTTGCCTTCTTCATTCACACCATCTGTCAATGACAACCAAACGCTTACAACGACTCCTGCTGACAGCAGACCTGGAAGCGTCCCGTCCCCAGAACCAGGCATGAACACGCCTTCTGGTGTCATATCACAACCGTCCCTGCTACCTCCGCAGGGAGTTTTACGACCGCCAGCATCGCGACCGGCAGTTAGACGGCGCAGAACACTCTATCTTGCTTTACTCGTCTTGCTCGTCGTTGTCGTAGTCGGTTCTGGCTTGCTCTACGCTTTCTTTGGTCAGAACAAAACAACCACACCGCCCTCATCAAACCTGGTCGTAGGGCATGCTCGTTTTTTCAGCAACCCAACCGCTTCTTCGCGGAACCCGGACGAAGTGGAGATTACCATTCAGCAAATTCCCGATGCACTTCCTGACGCACAATATTACGCCTGGCTGCTCATCCATAATGAAAGCATCGCGCCCATCAAATGGCCTTTAGTAACACAACATGGCAGCATATCCTCTTCACTCTATCCAAATACGCATCTGCTCGCAAACACGCCTTATTTGTTGCTTATTACGCTAGAGAACGTGCATACAGTATCCATGTTCCCTACCTATGTTCCCAGCGCACGCCTCTACTATGCCGATCTCCCTGCTACTATCCAGAGTCCGGCTACTTTTGCTATTCTGAAGTGTCCCCAGGGTAACTCAAGTAACATTTGTTTTGCCTGATTCCCTTATAGAACGCTGCGTCTTACTTGCCCAGGCGTGAATCTATGATTGGCGTTGTAGAGCGCATTTCAAGCACCGACATTGCATGCAGCAATAGTGCGACATTAGTCACAGCAATCAGCGAGCTGAACGTCTATACTCAAAGTATCAGCACTGGCAAATTTGCCAGCACTCTATATACATATAAATCTGTTGAGAGAGAAAAGATGACTAATTCGCATTCAGAAGAAAGCACACGAAAGACTAGCCATGTGTTTCAGTGCATGCAGTGCGACTTGCAGTTTCAAGCCGACACGGTAACAGTAAGGGTTGAGGGAACGCAGGAGGAAGAGGAACAGCTTGTTCGTCTGCGGCTTCCTGAAGGCATTTCACCAACACAGCGAGCTATAGCTGAGCAGATGTACGTTTCTAGCGGAGGCGAAAGCACACATATGAAATCACTCACGCAGCCTTTGCGAGATGAACACAGGGAACTCCTTCCGCACATTGAGCGGTTGCGAACGGTAGCTGATGCAATAGGGACAGAGCCTGAAGAGTCCGTCCGACGAGGTGTAGATGAAGTCTACACTTTTCTGACAGAGCAGCTTACTCCTCATGCCCAGGCGGAAGAGCGTGTCCTCTATCCGGCGGTTGGAAGGCTCATGGGTGCGGCGGAAGCGACAGCGACGATGAGGCAGGAGCATAGAGATATTCACCAGTATACGCAAGAGCTGGGAATACTTCGGCAGCACCTATCTGAAACTTCGTTGAGCAAACCCGATGAACGGACTCTGCGTCGTGTCCTCTATGGCCTCTACGCGCTTATCAAGGGACATTTTGCCAGAGAGGAAGAAATTTATCTTCCCCTGCTAGATACCCGCTTGACGGCGCGAGATGCCCTACAAATGTTCGAGGCCCTGGAAATGGCGGCACAGGAGGCAAAGCGCAGCGTGATTTGATAGCCACTCTGCGCTCTGTATATTCTTTAGATGCCTGCTGGCACGATAAGATGGTTGTATTGTGTATCCTGGATGTGGGTATGGAGATGCCACTTCTCGGCGAACTGCAAGGCTTGCTGGAACATCTCCTCCGTGTACGGCTCAAAGACAAATTTCTCACCCAGGCCGAACGTAGAGTAGTCATACACTCCCTTCAAAGCGGGCGGAACGTTGCGTTCCCACAGGGGCATATAGCGTTCCGGGCTCTGAGCGAGAGCCTCATCTGCCCGCTTGAGCGCACGGAAATATGCCTGGAGTACATCTCGATTGACCGTAGAGGCTACCCAGAAGGTGATGAGAAACTCTCCGCGAGCCAGTTCCCGCAATCCTTTTGCCTCGGCAATCGCAATCTCTGGATCAAGCAAAGTTGCCGCTTCAACCTCACCGCGTAGGAGTGCGAGC
The DNA here is from genome assembly GCA_035295005.1 of Ktedonobacteraceae bacterium. Classification (GTDB taxonomy): domain Bacteria; phylum Chloroflexota; class Ktedonobacteria; order Ktedonobacterales; family Ktedonobacteraceae; genus DATGJV01. Next base: position 5,554 of record DATGJV010000400.1, read on the forward strand.
AGGCGCTGTCCCGGGCCGCCGGTATGGACTGTGCGAATATGTGCTTTAGGAAGGATTTGCTCAAGTACTCCGAGGGTTGTGAAGTGACTTCCCGCCATTTCGCCGACTCCTACGGGGATGTCGCGCAGGTCAACGAGCCGCTGTATGCCGGAGCCTGGCCTGGTAAAAAGCGCGAAGCGGCCCACCGTGTACAGGTCAGGTACGAGCTTGCCCATACCTGCTCCAGCATTGCATGCCGTTCCCCACTGGCAAGCCGAATTCACCACCTCCATCTGCCGCACGAACGGCAAATCCTGGGGACGGTGCCCATACTGATCACCGAGATGGCTGGAGACTGCATGCATCACTTCCTGGAGCATCTCTGGCTCCAAACCTTCTTCCCGAAAGAACCCCTCGTCAAGCGCAATCCACTCTTGCAGTCGTGAGAAATGCGGCACTACCTGTATAGGGGTTTGCTGCGTTGGTGTTGTCATAGAAAATACCCTCCAGATATAATACCGATAAGAGTTACTCGCTGCGGTTCTCTCGAACCTGCCTGGTTAAAGTATAACAGAAAATCTTCGTTCCTGTTGACTTTTCGAGAGCTAATTTCGGCAGTCGTTAATGCCCGGCGAGACGTTTGACTTCAACCATCCCGTCGCGCACCCGTACATCGTAGCGCGGGGCATTGACTGTGGCCGGGCCAGTGAGTACGCGACCATTACTCATGCAGAAGCGCGAGCCATGCCAGGGACACTCTACGACATCGCCTTCAAGCTTTCCCTCGTCTAATGGACCGCCGGCATGCGGACATGTCGCGGAGATGGCGTGGAACTGCATGCCCTGTCGAATTAAGACCACTGGAACGCCGGAAGCCATTACGCGATACAACTTCTTTTCCTCGACCTGCTCCAATGGGAGTACCGCCTCGTACTGATCGCTGCCCGCTTCCCAGGCGGTGCGGTTGACTCCGGTTCCTTTGTTGAAGACCATTTCTCCACCGAGAAATCCGGCGATGAGGACAGCAATTAGACCGAGAAAACCGAGAATGGCCGCAATAATGCTGCCACCCGTAACGGTCTGTAATCTGAGTATGAGGGAAGCCACATAGAGGAGCGTCGCAATCGCGTTGAACATACCATGATAGAGGCCGACTTTGCGCTCGGAGCCGTAAGTATCGCTCCAATCGGTCAGACCCGTGACAATTGCTCCCAACGCTCCTAGCAATCCTAGCACTACAGTCACTTCCGCAGCACGAGCCGCCCAGGCAAAACTGGTGGGCGCAATGAGCCAGATAATATCAAATACGGCAGTAAGCATCCATGAGCCAACAGGTACATCAGTGATGACGGGATGCAATGGATGACCAACCCACGTTCCGTTGAGCATACTCTTGAGGCGTCGTGGCGGCTTTCTCTGCGCACCGACCACAACCGAAATTATATGCTGCAAGCTATCGCTCAATCTCTCTACGAAAGGTTGAGGCATGGACGACGTTTCGGATGATGCTGTTTCAGGAGTAACATCGCTGGTTGATACAGCGGAAACAGCACTCTGGCAACCACAGGTTTCACACATAGCCTTTTCTCCTTTTGAACGGGCGAGAGTTTTCCACAGACGATGAAACGCCTTTATTTCATCGCTTGTTAAATCTATACCACACTTTATCAAGAAAGTCAATAATTTACTTGACTTTCTTGACAGATATAAGAAAAGTTGGGTATACTCTGAGCAGGATTGGAGGAAATACATGACACTTTCACACGGAAACCAACGATTTTTTGCTAGCACGCGGGGGCAGATCATCACTTTGCTGCTGCGTTCCAGTCGCACAGTAGATGAATTGGCACAGGCGCTCGCCCTGACAGACAACGCTGTGCGCGGACACCTTGCGACCCTTGAACGGGATGGCATGGTGCGACAGCGTGGGGTGCGCCGTGGGAGCGGCAAACCTGCATATATCTATACCCTGACGCAGGAAGCGGAGCAATTGTTCCCGAAAGCCTATGGCCCGGTCCTTCAGCACTTACTGGGCGTGCTGAGTGAGCGATTACCCTCTGCTGAGCTGGATACGCTCATGCGTGAAGTAGGGCGTCGTATTGCCGCCGGGTGGAATATGCCGCCGGGGGATTTACGTGTACGACTGGAGGCGGCCCTTGCTGTATTGAATGAACTTGGCGGAATGGCAGAGCTAGAAACGTGTGATGGTCATTATTGTATCCAAAGCTATAGCTGTCCCCTTGCCGCAGTGGTGCCGGGCCACCCGGAGGTGTGCCGTCTCACAGAAACGCTCTTATCAGAACTGATTGGCGTCCCGGTGCAAGAACAGTGCGACGCGAGCGAGGGGCCGCGCTGTTGTTTCACCATACCCAATGTGTGATGTCTGCGGATCATCCCTGCCCTTCCCCCTATATCCCATGAGCGCGGAACAACATCTCCCCGGCGTGTGGGACGTAGAGTATACCTTCCTGCTCGCGTCCTTTCCATGTTGCGGGGTCAATCTCTCGATAATCGGCATAGCCCAGGTTGATGCGACGACAGCGTTCCTCTGGAATACCTGTTGCCAGCGTGACCGTGATGCGTGGCGTTTCTATGCCAGTGGTAGCATCGTAGGTCCCTGTTCCCTTGACGTGCGTACTATGTGCCAGAATGCTGCCAGGCACATGTTTAAAACGCTCCCACTGCTTGACGAAATAATCCCTGACATGGTAGCCAACCTGGTCAATCAGTTTGCCATGCGTGTAGGATACCTCGCTGATATGCGGAGCGTAGATAATGACTTCCCCGCCATCGGCAATCGCTGGTTCGGTCTTGTACATCGCCTTAGCTGCCGTCCACAGGTCGTCGTACATCGCGGCTGGGGCGGAGAGTACCTTGCGAAAAGGGTGATCTACATAGGTGATGTTGAGCTGTGCCGACAGGTCTGCTGCCTGGCTCCAGGCTTCTAAGTGATCGCCGATGTAGAGGCCATGTAAGTCCTGGCCTTGCATCACCATAGCTATGCAGAGCAGTGGGCGTGGCATAAATCCCGCCGCCTGCGTAATAACGCGCCGCACGGGAGTATCCTTGATGCCAATGGTGCGCATAC
>DATGJV010000401.1:0-2061 GCA_035295005.1 Ktedonobacteraceae bacterium
TCAATCAGATTGACCAGTGCGCTACCGACAACTGCTCCATCTGCAAAACTCGTCACTTCCGCGATATGTGCGGGAGTCGAAAGTCCAAAACCGACAGCAACAGGCAGGTTGTATTCTTTCGTATAGCCACGGACTCTTTGCACAAATTGTTGCAGGTGTTCAGGTAATGCAGAACGTGAGCCAGTGACGCCGCTCAATGATACACAGTAAATGAATCCGCTCACACCGTTTGCGGCGGTCTGGACAATCCGTTTGATGCGTTCGTCTGCCGCAGTTGGGGGTATTAGAAAAATGAGGGCGAGTCCGTGAGCCTGCGCGGCAGCTTGCAATGGTCCGGCCTCTTCATGGGGCAGGTCAGGGATGATGAGTCCGCTGACGCCATTTGCCGCCGCTGCCTGGCAAAAACGCTCGATGCCGAATGCCAGAACGGGATTGTAATAGCCCATCAACAAGAGCGGTACGTCGCTTTTCGCCGATATTTGCCGGGCGACTTCCATACAGCCTTTCATAGTCATACCGCCTTCGAGTGCTACGTGTCCTGCGTGCTGGATGGTCGCGCCGTCAGCCAGGGGGTCGCTGAAAGGCATGCCTAACTCAATAATATCAGCCCCCCCTTCGGCTGCCGCCAGCACAATATTCACACTTTGCTCGGCGTTTGGATAACCACACATAAAGTAAGGAATGAGAACGCCACGATTTTCCTGTTTCGCTTGCTCAAAAGCATCGTTGATTTTCGCGGCGGGTATGTTTCCTGCGTTCATCTTGTCCACTGATGTAGATTGCATAGTTAACTCCTGTATTATTCGACAGCCGTTGAATGAGGTTCTCCTACGAGGGCCGGGTTATTTGGACCCAGGAGGCCAGCTAGATAGTTTCCCTTCCCATCGGTATATGTATGAAGCAATATGAGCAAATCGCGAATTGCAGCCTTTATATCTGTTCGTCCATCGGCATGGTGTGCCTCAACAGTGATGAGAGCGGTAGTAGTATCACGCTGTGCCGCGCTCGTCTCGCTCTGCCGCCAGCACCAACGTCGTGCTATGACCAGTCCCGTCTCATCTGAGAAAACTACTTCGCCGGGTTCGGGATGTCCTGTTTCGTCCTGACCAAGCGTCGTGTAGCGTTCGGAGCCATCGGCAAAATGGACGGTCACAGTACCATGCACAGCGCGGGTATCAAAGACCGCTACGGGCAAGGCATAGCGGATGCTGACGAGGTTGCCAATATCAACCAGCGCATTGATACTCGGAATATCACCTTTCTTTGTCAGACGACGTAACAGGGCCTCGGCTGCGCTGCGATATTGCGTCGGGTCAACGCCAAAGCCGCGAAACGCGCTGCGCCATGCTGTCAGTGAAGGAATCTGGCTCAGAGGTGTACTGCCGATACGTTGCAAAGTTGCCTGTTGTTCTTCCCGAAATTGCTTCTGCAAATATTCCGGCGTTGGACCATTGGCAATATCCTGTACGAAAATGGCACCGCCTACAACGCCAGGGTAGCGTGCCAGAATATCGGGTGAATACTGGAAAACGTTCATGTTGCACTCCTATAACGTGACGTTCAGAGCCTGAGCCACGGTCAGCATATCTTTATCACCGCGCCCCGACAGGTTCAGGATAATGAGTGATCTCGGCGGAATCTTGTTCTGCTCGCCCATCTCTAACAGATAACCAAGAGCGTGGGCGGATTCCAGGGCAGGAATAATACCTTCGCTCCTGCTCAATGCCTGTAAACCACGCAAGGCGGTCTCGTCACTGGCTGATACATAGGTTGCCCGGCCTGTATCTTTCATGTAGCTATGCTCAGGTCCTACTCCAGGGTAGTCGAGACCGGCGGAGATACTGTGTGTATCAAGAACCTGTCCATCCTCGTTTTGCAGTAAATAGCTCATTGTGCCGTGCAAAACGCCCGGTCTTCCGGCGGTAAGTGTGGCCGCATGTTTGCCCAACTCCATACTTGTTCCACCGGCCTCGACGCCAATCAGTTGTACTTCCGGGGCGTCGGCGAAAGGATAGAACAGGCCAATCGCGTTGCTGCCGCCGCCGACGCAAGCTACAAGCA
>DATGJV010000402.1:0-11453 GCA_035295005.1 Ktedonobacteraceae bacterium
CACGCGATGATCGAGCTAGGTGTGAACGCGGCAGTCATTCTCGCACTGGGTATCACGCTCAAATTACTGGGAAAGCTGGTGGAAGATTAGGGATTGATATAGGTAAATTATCCTATTCAGTCAGCAATTATTCTCTATTGCACGCGCATACTGTATACTAGCCTGTGACATTGAGGATGTTTCAATTCGTTAACCCCTGTCACAGGCTGCATCCTCGAATCTATTTGCTTTTGAACGAGTCACAGATTGTTACATGCCAACGGGTGTAGGCATGTATCTATTTTTCTTCCTCATCTATTGAGGAGTCTCGGAGGGGAATATGGCAACCGTTGATTGGTCGGATCAGAAACTCAAAAGGGAGAGTCCATTACCATCGGAAGAGTACGTTGTCAAAGCAATGCCTTCGCTTTTAAATACGCTTGACATGACAGCACTGTACCTGGTATCCATTTTCTTCATTGTCAATGCTGTAAGTGCAGCCACCGCTGGCCCCGCCGGTTTCACCTACTGGCTGCTCTGTGGCATCACCTTCTTTGTGCCATGCGCCATTGCTACGGCCCAGCTGGCGGTGATGTTCCCGCATGAAGGTTCTCTTTATAACTGGACACACAAGGCGCTTGGTGGATACTGGAGCTTTTTTATCGGCTTCTGTGCCTGGTTCCCTGGCGTTCTTGTGATGATCAGTGGGGCCGATGCCGTGGTAACATGCGTCCAGGCATTGAACCCTAACTGGCTTGTGGCTCCCTGGCAACAAGGTGTACTCATTATCGCGCTCATCGCATTCTCTGCTCTCGTATCCGTACAGAGTTTCCGCGTCGTCCAGAACACGGTAAACATTGTGATGGGCCTGACATTGCTTGCTACTGCCATCGTCATACTGGCCGGACTTGCCTGGCTCATTAGCGGTCATCCATCCGCCACCAATTTTGCGGACTTCTCACAATGGAACATTAGCTGGAACCCGAAAACGACGAATATCGGTCTTTTTGGCACGATTACGCTGGCCTATCTCGGTACAGAAGTACCACTCAATATGGGCGGCGAAATCACCGGGCGCAAGGTTGTCACACGCCACCTCCTCTATGGTACCTTGCTCGTCCTGGGTGCTTATCTCTTAACCACCCTCGCGCTACTTATTGTGGAAGGTCAGACCGGTGCTATGAATGCGGCCAATCCTGCCGCCCTGTTAATACTTACCGTGGATACCGCCTTCGGTGCCAACCCGGTTGGTAAGTTCCTCGGCAGCATCACCGCTCTCGGTATCATTGGCTTCTTCGTGATTGTCCCCATCGTCTACAATTATGCGTTTGCTCGCCTGTTGCTGGTGGCCGGCATTGATCAACGCTTGCCTGTCGGCATTGGCAAACTCAATAAACAACGGGTACCTTCCAATGCAATTTACTTTCAGAGTACCGTAACTATTGGTCTGACAGCGATCATCTTCTTCCTCGTACCGTATGTGGCCCATCTCGGTGATCCTGCCGCGCTGGCAAACGAAATATACTTTGTCGTACAAGCTGCCACCACACTGGTCTGGGCGGTCTCGTGTACTTTCTTCTTTGTAAACCTCAGTGTCTTTTACCGGCGCGACCGCCGCTCATTCCATCTTCACCGCATCTTCCCGATGCCCGTTCTCGTGATCTGCTCTATCATTGGTCCCATTGCCTGCTTCGCGGCAATTGTTGACACTTTGCTCAACTCCTGGATCATCATGCTGATTGATGATGCTCACTGGTGGTACATTGTCGGGGGACTCACACTCTTCTGCCTCATTATCGCCGCCCTCGGCAGTATGTTTGCCACCAGTGAAGCAGCCTGGGAAGGCTTGAGTAGCAAGTAGCTCTTGACCCATTTCTCACAAAGATGAAAGCGAAGAACGTTCGTTTGTAGCTCCACTATAAACGAGCGTTCTTCGCTGTTTTCCTCTCACCTCCATTACGCAAAATAGACCCCCTATTTGACACCCATGCTGCTAAAGATGGATAATCAAAGATAGGGCAGAGAGACGAACTAGACGTTTGAACCGCCCCTTGAAAATAACTCCAGGCACTCAAGAAGTGCTGTAGAAGATGAGTTTCATGAAACGAAGTTTCTTATCCAAATTACACACACATGGTATTTACTATCTGGTTGGTGCGCTTCTCTTGCTCATAGGAGTACCACTCTACCAGTTCGCGATATTGAATCCAGAGGGATATAACGCCGCTCTGGCAACCGTCAGTAAGGGTTCGTTTGTGACGTACCTCTTATGGCTCAATGCCCATCCAGGGCAGTTTCTTGGGTACCGCATCCTGCTGATCGTGGCTTTCGCGTTGTTGCTCAGTCTGCCTTTCACCTTGTTCCGTATTATCGTCGCACAGGAAATCCTGGGACTGGAAGACGTAGAGCAGGAAGAAATAGTGAATGATGAGGAGACAACGGCATCCGGCACAGAAGGTGACAGCAAGGATAGGGACGCGCAGGAAACGGATGGCATGCCCCCCTATGCGTGGCGCGGACGAGGCTTCGCGGTGATAGCAGCATGGGCTGGACTTGGTGGCGTGATATTCTGTACTGTGGGTACCATCCTCAGTACCCTCTATCTCTTTATCGTCGGCAGCAGTTTCAGCAGCCATGAGCCAGTGCAGAGCGCATTTCCCGGCCTTTCCAGCACTTTTGATATTCTCACGTATACCGTCGGCGGCGGATTGCTCGCGGTGGCACTCCTTTTCTTTGGGGCCATCATCGCGAGCAGAGGACGCCATCTCTGGCCGGGTATCTGGGTGGTGTTCAGCTACCTCGCCATCGCCGGCGCGGCGTTACTAAGTGGTAGCGCCGTTGCCGTCGCCAGTGCGCCCACCGAAGGGCAGGCTGCGCTAACGTCGCCTGCTATTCTGGTTCTTGCGCTCTGGGTTCTCTGGCTTGGCATCATGCTGGTCCGCTTAAAACCGGAACCCTAACCAATTTGATCAAGTCGCGCCATTTCAGCTGCGGTCATACGCCATCCGACAGCTCCGGCATTGTCCTGTGCCTGTCGCAGATTCTTGGCACCGGGGATGGGGATAATACATTCATCTTTGCAAAGGAGCCAGTTCAGTGCAACCTGAGCTATCGTCTTGCCATGTGCCTGTGCAATACGCTCCATCTCTTGCAATAACGGCTCAATTTTACGTAACCGCCGTGCGCTATAAGCAGGCATAAAACGACGCGGACCTCCTGGGACGTAGGTCTTATCACCCGGACGGTATTTGCCCGTGAGCAACCCTTGCGCTAACGGGCTATACGCGATCAACGCGATGTCTAACTCGCTACAAGCAGACAGCACTCCGTTTTTCTCTGGCTTGCGGTGCAACAAATTATATTGCACCTGATTGGACGCTAAGGGGATATCGTGGCGGGCAAGACGAGTGTGTGCGCGGCGCATATGCCTGGCACTATAATTGCTGACTCCCACAGCTCGCACTTTTCCTGCTCGTACAGCCAGGGCCAGTGCATCCATAAGAGCATCTGTCTGTATGAGCGTGAAAGGGAAATGTATCTGGTACAAGTCAATAGCATCTACCCCCAGGCGCTCCAGACTTGCATCAAGCGCAGCCATCAAAGTACGCGCCGAGAACCGATCGGGCAAAGGGGCAAACTTGCTGGCGATAATAATAGGGCGACCATCTTCGCGTCTACATTCGCCCAAAATACGCTCAGACTCGCCCCCGCCGTACACTTCCGCTGTATCGAAAAAATTGAGACCAATATCAAGGCAAGCCTTATACGCTTGCCCGATGTCCTCCTGTGTATGCGTAGAGCCATAGCCCCAGAAACCTGTATCGCCCCAACTCCAGACACCTATTCCCATAGATGGGACGGTTATTCCTGTCGCGCCAAGCTGTCGGGTATCTATCTGAATCATGGTGTATCCTTTGTTCGCTACATGTGCTTCACATATAAAGTTGACTGGCACATTGCTGCGCTCGTCGCAGTGGATGCGCTCAAGCGGATCCACTGCGACGAGCGCAGCAATGTCGCGTCTCTTTATATCGTAGCACAAGCTAGCCCACCAGACCACCAGACCACCATGCTCAGTACCAGGTGGACCCTTTCGCTTTTGATAACGTCTCATACCCGGAACGCCAGAAAACAATCGCTTCCTGGTACTGCCCCAGGTCCTCCAATGTCTGCGCCCACAGTTGATAGATATCGGCAGCATCAGCATGCGCCTCTGCTTCTGTAAGACAGTCTTTCGCTTTCTCCAGCCAATTGATAGTTTCTTCCAACAATTGACGGCGCTCTTCGTTTTCCGCTTGTTGGGAGGCCGCATGAGACACTTTGGCAGTTATAAGATACGTCTGGCTACAAAAATAGCTGTTCTTTACCTGGTCTACCAGGTCGCAAGCAAGCTGGCAAAAGCGTTTTGCCTCGTCCAGCCGACCTTCAGCTAAACGTACCTCAGCAAGAGCGGCACAATTCATCATCGCCATCATTGACCCGGAATGCGCATTACCGATGGCTAGAGCCTGAGTAAAGTGGTCAGAAGCCACGCGATAATTCTTATTTTCAAGCGCAATGTGACCCAGAAGATTATGCGTTACCCCTTCTCTTACAAATTTTCCCGCTTTTTCATAAAGTTGTAATGCTCGCTCGCCTGCTAGCTGTGCGTCCTCCAGTTTGCCCAGAAGCCGGTAGGTATCAGACAATCCATAATAAATATTCCCCAGCTCTTCATCGTCGTCAATATACAGAAAATGATGTACTGCCTCATGATATTGCTGAATTGCTGCATCATAGAGGCCACGCATCATATACGACATCGCCAACGAATAATGCGCCCTGACACGCACCAGCGGAGGAAGCTTTACCCGTTTGTCGTTCAACAATTTGATACAACGGCTAAAGTGGCGCGTTGCTTCGTCATAACGGGTGAACTGGACAGCGGCAGAGCCCAGACGTAAGAAGCAAAGTGCAAGCCGCTCACGGTCAATTCGGTTCTCCGGCTCACCTTCTTCATCATCCGCAAAAGGGGAAATGGGTGAGAGAACGTTAGTAGCATCACTCCAACGCTTATGCAAAATGTAACACCAGCCGAGAAAATACGCGACTTCCTGTTGCTGCTTCTCGCCGACTGGCACAATTGACTCGAGGATTTTCAGCGCATTATCGCTTTGTCCCTCTTCCAGCAAGAGGCGAGCGCGAAACAGCAACATATTGTTTTCCACCATCTGTTCCATGAGCGAGGTACCTCCATTTAAATATACCCAAGTATAGCATATCTTATCACGAAGTGATAGCACATAGATAGAATTGGGATGAATAGTACAAAACGGTTCGGGATAAGCTCTTGCATCTCTCCTGAACCATTACACAGTAATACAAAAAACGGGAATCTTGCTTCCCCGCCACCGCGCCCACAGAGTGGCTGGGAGATTCCCATTGGGAACAGTATATCTCAAGGTTTCGTACTACACAAGGTGACAGGCAGTAATTTAATATATTGTACTATGCTATGTCTCATTCCATAGTACTATGGAATGGGAAAATACAGAAACGGTGATGTTATTCATGCTGTTGGCGTCACAGTCCAGAGCATAAACAACATCACCATTTCTCAATCATTCAAGGGTATTACACGTTTTCGACAGTTGGGCCTTCCTGCTGTGATGTGGTAGTACCTTGATTCGTCCCGGTTGAAGCACCGTAAATCATATCCGCAAGGTCTTTGCGTGTATGCTCGATGACAGTGCGTAGCTTTGCAAGCTGCTCAGGGTCCTGGAACGACATACGACCGGCGATGGTCAGCAAACGCATGACCTCCATCCCCTCACTGCGCAACGCCTGCAACTCAGGTGAAAAACGGTTCCCGCCGGGTCCGCGATGTCGCATCCAGGGGGGACCAAATTCCGGGCCATGATGTTCCTGCTGCTGGCCCTGACGTTCGGAAAGAAGTGAACGACCGGCATCAGTGATACTATACACTTTTTTGCCTTCAACTTCGTTGACCGTGACCAAGCCGCGATCCTCCAATAATTGCAGCGTTGGATAGATGGAGCCGGGACTCGGTGTATAAAAGCCGCCGGATTTTTCCTCGAGCGCCTTAATCATCTCATATCCATGCATAGGGCGCTCTTGCAGCAACGCTAACAGTGCGAATTTCATGTCGCCGCGTCCAAAGAAGCGGGGGCCATCACCACCCGGCCCAAAGGGACCACCATGACCAAAGGGACCACGCCCACGGCGCATGCCAAAGAAGTGCGGCCCACGAAAATCTTCTCGCGCCCAGGGAGGCGTCCAACCTTCCTGTTGCGGCCCAAACGGGCCAGAATGACGCTCGTATCCAAAACGACCACGTCCAAAGCCGGGGCCAAAACCATGCCGCATCTGCGGCCCAAAATGACGCGGGCCATGTCTCTCATCTCGCAACCAGGGTGGCGTCCAACCTTGCTCACCGCCCTCAAATCCAAACGCAAAACGTTTACCAAACATATATCTCTATTCCTTTCTCGCTACGATAGCGATATATCGTTATCTATATATTAATTATAACGATATATCGTATTTTGTCAAGGGTTTTGAGGACGAGTTTTGGCAACATAGATATTTTGGTGTGCAAGTCAGAAAGTCCCCCTTGCTTGCACGGAAGGTACGTGAGTGGTAGACTTTTTAGTAGGCAATCCACATTGTATTGCAACAACCACCCTGTAGCGTGTATAGAGGAAGAGAATAATTTTTGTGAACGACGAACCTGAAATCAGGAGACGAACCGTGCAAGGAATGCATCATACTGGAGACCGATTTGCAGGACGCCGTGTGGTTACTATTGGTGGTGGCTCCGGGACATTTTCCTTGCTTTCACACCTGAAGAAGTATCCATTCAACATCAGCGTTATTGTAACCATGTCTGATAGTGGCGGCAGTTCGCGTATGCTTATGGATGAGTACCTCCGACAATTACCGCTCGGCGATTTGCGCATGTCATTAGTTGCATTAGCCCGCAATGGGGCGTTGTGGCGCGAAGTCTTCATGCACCGTTTTGAACGTAATGATGATATAGAGAACTCAGCGCAGCAAAAAGGGGGAGTTGGTGGACATAGCCTGGGTAATCTTATCCTCAAAGGGCTGCAGGACATCAACAGAGGTAATCTGCTCCTTGCCATAGAGGATGCCCAGGAATTGCTGAATACGGCGGGGCGTGTCTTGCCCGTAACATTGGAGCAAACTTCTATTTGTGCCGACCTGGAAGACGGCACCGCCATTTGTGGCGAGACCGATATTGATACACGGGGAAACAATCAACCAGGTGAACTCTCACCCATTCAGCATATGCGCTTGATACCCGCCAATGCCCCTGGTTGCCAGCAATCTATTCGCGCAATTCGCCGTGCTGATACTATTATTATCGGCCCCGGCGACCTGTATACCAGCCTCATACCCAATCTCCTGGTGCCCGATATCGCCAGTGCAGTACGCGAATCTGACGCCGAGAAGGTATATATTTGTAATTTGATGACCAAGCACGGCGAAACGGATGGCTACAAAGCCTCGGATTTCGTCAATGCGATTCACCGCTATCTCGGCGGCCAGGTTGATCGCGTGCTTGTCAATGATGGGCCATTTCCAGAAGATGTGCGCATGGCTTACGCGCAACAGCAAAATGAGCCAGTCAAAGTGGATCGCACCCAACTGGAACGTTTAGTACCGAATGTTGTGATCACTCATCTTAATTTAGAGCATGACCACCTGGCCCGTCACGATCCTGAGCGCCTGGTACGAGCTATTTTCCCCACCGACACGATATAAAAGCAGGATAACAAGAGGCAAGTCAGACCCCGGAAAAAGTTTGCCGGAGTCTGACTTGCCTCATTAATGGAGCCCGCGAGCTATCTGCTCAAACTCTTCACGCGGAAACGCTCGCATGGTCTGCGTGCGCACACTCCCCTGCGCGATCGTACCGAGAATCAGGCGGGCGGCAGTTTGATCGTCAGGAGCCTCAGTGATAATGATGTAGTCATACTGACCCATAACAAGGTAGAAACCAACCAACCTTCCTCCCACTTCTTTTACAGCAGCTTCAAAGGTTTGCAGCCGTTCGGGCGCGTTCCTGGCTTCCTTGATGCCTTGCTCAGTAAGATTCACCAGGCTAATGTAGGTAGGCATTCATTTCCTCCAGCGTAGGCAAACGATAAAAGATGGAGCATCGAGAGGTCTTCTATGTTTCATTGTACACGTATTCATTGCCGTGTCAAGCTCATCATTCCTGTCACAAGGCCAAACAGGCACAAACCCGCTATACAATTTGTTTTTTAAACAGCCAATTTTCGCAAAAACCCAACAATGCGGCAAGCAGTGAGGAAAGCATCACATGCTGTGCTGGATTGCCGAGTGGCGCGAACAGACCGGTATTGAGGAGAAGATAGGACAGCATCGCCAGTACAACACCGATGAACGGGCGGCTACACCCGACAATAATGACAAAAACCGGCAAGTCTACTTCTGTCCGCCTGTTGTGCCTTCCCAACGTTACCAGACAGCTGATACACCCGCCAATGAGGCCATAGAGCAGGACATACCAGGGAACATTTAAGGGGGTAAAGCCTGACGTAAAGGTATCACCGGCGATGCCGAGACCTTGAATGACCGCCAGCGCGAGCGCGGACAGCAATAAGATGCTACTAAAGCTGGCAAACACCACTAACCCGGTAATGCGAGATTGTGGTAAAGGGGTAGTCCGTACTGGTTGTACCGGTTGTTCTTGTTCTACGCTAGAGGTCTGGAGGGAAGTATTCTGCTTATCTCCCACGACTGGTAAAGGCTCCGTATTTTGCTCGGTGGGCATGGATTGTAAACCACTGGTAGTCGCACTATTCATGCTTGATACGATCAGGGTTTGCAAATAATCGTCGGGTAGCTTTTGTTTCCTGGCAATTTCCAGCAAACGTTGCAGGTACTGAGTATCCGCCACCTGCCTGGCCTGTATATGTGGAAGATGCATGGTGATATAGGCGAGGCAAGATAATTCGCGCCCGCGATAGCTTTCGGTCACTACCACACCAATGCGCTCAAATACATTACCCGGCGGTACTACCCCGTGAACGCGGTCAAGCTGGGACAATTCATTGTCGTCTTGCTCGATCAGGCGGCGCGGTATGCGGTACACGACGCCCCAAACCTCCGCACCATGTGCAGGCGACGGAGCAATTGTCGCCACGACCTTTTGTTGCTGCGATTCAATCACGGCAAAAGCAAGTGTATACCCTTTCAGCACTGCTGGCCCATAAAGCAAGGCGGCGTCATTTAATCGGTCAGAGCTATTCAATAGAGCAAAGTCCATCTCCATGCCATACTCGAATAACCAGACAAATTCTTGCTCCGTTGCGCCGACCATTGCTAAAGTTGGTGCCAATGGCAATGGCGTTGATTCTACCGCGACACTGGTATGTACGCTGTCATCTTGCTCATCTGCTTCACCTACTTCCTCCGGTACTGGCGGGGCTGAAGGGGCTTCATGGGGAAAAGTTGATAGCATTTCGTCTGCTGCCTCTCGTGTATCATGCTGCCATCCTATTTGCTTTATGGGTCCTACTTGCCCGCTTTGTGCAACAAATGTCTCAAATGAAAACGGGCGCGGGGTGTTCGTTCGTACTACTGGGATTTCCGGGGTGCTATCTTCTTCTAATTGCTGCTGCCGTTCATTCTGTTCATGCTCAATTTCCACTGACTTCTGCTCCTCCTCCATATAACCTGCCACTAATTGATGAGACATTGCCCTACACTTTCAGGATAATAAGCAGGACACATTTTACCAAAGGTATAGGATGGAAGTACCGCTTTTTTCTGTGGTATACTTGTACAGGGAAATTTTTGTGGTTCCTGAGCGCGTGCTATACTGTGTTGTAGAGGCAATGGCAGATATGATGTCTCCCTCGAAACAAATTGATGGAGATGGGATGGATGCACGTATTTTTTATCACATGGTGCGCTATATCTCCTGCATACCAGGTATCCCCAATGGCTCAATGGAGAGTATTACTAGTGTCTGCCCTGAATCATGCGGATAAACAACGTTGTATGTGGTGAGGGCGGCCTTGCACCGGGCCGTCCTTTTGAATGGAATGAATAGTATTACAAGGACTATTGATCATGCTTGAAATTGAAGGAGCTATTTCGCCAAAAAATACGCTTTTCGTCATGTTGTGTTTCGAGGGACCCGACGTCTACTCCACCGCGGGGGGACTGGGGACTCGCGTAACTGAATTGAGCGAGGCGCTGGCGAAACAAGGCTATACGACACACCTTATTTTTATCGGTGACCCCACGAAGCCAGGAACCGAGATACGTGAAAATGGCTGTTTGATACTCGAACGCTGGTCGCAGTGGGTGAGCAGGTACTACCCCAATGGCGTCTATGACGGCGAGGAGCAGAAGCTTTTCGACTACAACGAGAGCGTACCCTTCCATGTCTACAACGACATTGTACGCTCGGCTGTGGCCGAGGGGAAAACCGTCGTTGTCATGGGTGAAGACTGGCATACCGCCGAGGTGATGATGCGCACCTCCGACATACTACACTGGTTCGGTATGCGCCAGAATGTGTTGATGCTGTGGAACCTCAACAGCTTGATGTCCCTGCATCGTATTAATTGGGGACGCCTCAACTTCGTCAGCACAATTTGTACAGTCAGCAAGTACATGAAGCACCGCATGTGGAGCTATGGCGTCAATCCCCTGGTCATCCCCAACGGTATCCCCACACGCCACCTGGCTCCGGTTGACCCGAAGGATGTGCAGAAGTTGCGCAAGATAGCGCAGCAAGGTGATCCGCGTCGTCTCTTCCTCTTCAAAATTGGGCGCTTCGACCCCGACAAACGTTGGATAATGGCGGTTGATGCCGTTGCACGCTTAAAACATAGCGGCCATCCCGTTACCCTCTTTGTACGTGGTGGTATCGAGCCGCATGGAGCAGATGTCTTGCGTCACGCCTATGAAATGGGCCTCACCATCAAGGATGTCGTGGCACAACGCCCGAACCTGCAGCAGTGTATGAAGGCCATGACGAATGCTGGCCCTGCCGATATCTATAATCTGCGTTTCTTCCTGCCCGAAGAGTTTGTGCGCACTACTTACGCAGCCGCCGATGCCACACTGGCAAACAGCGGACACGAGCCATTCGGCCTTGTCGCGCTCGAAGTAATGGCGGCACAGGGTATTGCTGTCACCGGCAGCACCGGCGAAGACTACGCCATCTCATTTGAGAATGCCATCGTTACAGAGACCGACGACCCCGACGAGATTGTCGGCTATTTGCTCTACCTGCGTCGTCACCCAGAGGAGCAAGAGCGCATCCGTTGCGCCGGACGTAACACCGCGCAACAATTCTTATGGGATCAAGTGATTGAGAACCTCGTCAGCAAATTGGAATTCCTGGCACGCAAACAAAATATCATGCTAAAGTAGTACCATAGTGCCAGCAGGGCGCGATTTCTTCACCG
>DATGJV010000403.1:0-3189 GCA_035295005.1 Ktedonobacteraceae bacterium
GATTGAAAAAACAATATGGAGACAGCGAGTTAGAGCAAGCACGCTTACTCTAACTCGCTGTCTCTATTTCCTGCGGCACAATCGCCACCGGCCTCACCGGCGAACCAGTCGCACCGCGCATCTTCAGGGGAAGACAGATAAACAGGAACTCGTATTGTTGCGCTGCGGCCAGTTCCTCTAAGAAAAGGTTTTCGATGATGTGGATGCCGGAACGCACGAGCAGGACAAGGTGACCGGGAAAGGAGACGTTCAGGTTGGGGTCAACAAAGCCGGGGATATCCCAGGCTACGTTGTCGGCTCCCACGGCACGCACTTTTTGCTCGGCCAGCCATTGCGAGGCATCAGTACTCATGCCGCCTGCCTGTAGATAGCGGTCGGCGTCGTGCCAGAGCGCACCGTTGCCGGTACGCACCAGCACAACATCGCCCTCCTGAATCGTGCTTCCCTGTTGCTGTGCCGTCGCGGCAAGATCGGCCTGTGTGATAGGCACATCTGTGGTTATGCAATCAACGCCACGATAGTGTGCGACATCGAGCAGCACGCCACGCGCATGTATGGGCGCGATGGTTTCGACGCCAAGCTCTTTAAAGCCAGTCGGGGTTTGCATTTGCGGAGTAATCTCTCGCCCACCATATAAATACATCTGCTCGGCTTGATGGCAGAGTGCATCAATGTGCGTGCCGGAATGTTCGGTTGAGTAGTAAGAGCCGGAGGCACTTGTGCGCGTCTCAGGCATACCGGGTTCGTGGTGACGGTGCAATGTGTAGACAAAGCCGGGTGCATGAACGGCCATCACTGGAGCGCCAAAGTAACGTGGCTGTTCCAGGTCGTAGATGCGCGAATGCTCAATTAAATCATTCAGTGTAGTCATGTGATATTCTTCCCTCTAAATGTGATTTGATAGGAAAAGCATACCACAAAGCAAGTCACAGTAGGTGATGAAAATAGAAGGGCAACATGTCGGTTTTGCGCTGAGCGCAAAACCGACATGTTGCCCTTCTATTTTCATCACCTCAACGCATCAGCCTTACCCGCAAACTCAATAAAGTACTGGATCGAATCGGGGTTGCTCATCGCATCCATGCTGACGGCTTTCTCGACGGGGAAGCCGAGCAGGAGTTTTTTGACGGGAACTTCCAACTTTTTACCGCTTAGCGTGCGTGGTACATCATGAATTACCAGCACTTCATCGGGGACGTGGTGCGGAGAGACGTGGCGGCGCAGTTGGTCTTTAATTCTGGCTTTGAGCGCGTCATCCAACTGTACGCCCTCATGCAATACGACGAAGAGTGGCATGTAGTATTTGCCGCCTGGAAGTTCGACGCCGATAATCAGGCTATCGAGAATTTCGGGGAAACCCTCGACGACACGGTAAATCTCGCTGCTGCCCATGCGAATACCCTGGCGGTTGATGGTTGAGTCGGAACGCCCGTAGATGACCGCACTCCCGGAAGGAGTGATGCGTATCCAGTCACCGTGTCGCCAGATGCCGGGGTACATCTCGAAGTAGCTCTCTGTATAGCGTTTGTTGTCGGGGTCATTCCAGAAGTAGAGCGGCATGGAAGGCATAGGCGCGGTAATCACCAGTTCGCCCACCTCGTCAATGACGGGATGACCCTCTTCGTCGTAGGCTTCTACTTTCGCTCCCAGCGCACGGCACTGCAACTCACCGGCATAGACGGGAAGCAGGACAGAGCCGCCCACGAAAGCAGAACACACATCCGTACCGCCGCTCACCGAAGCCAGCCAGATATCGCGTTTGACATGCTCATACACCCAGAGGAACCCTTCCGGCGGTAGCGGCGAACCTGTTGAGCCGAGGCCGCGCAGGGTGTGCAAGTCATACGTTGTACCCGGTTCGATACCAGCCTTCATGCAGCTACCAATGAAACCGGCACTGGTGCCGAAGAAGGTCATGCCGCTATCCTGAGCAAATTTCCAGAGTGCGCCGATGTCGGGATAGGCCGGGCTACCATCGTAGAGCAAGACAGTGGAACCGACCAGCAAACCACCGATGAGCAGGTTCCACATCATCCAGCCCGTCGTAGTAAACCAGAAGAATTTATCACTTGTCTTCAAGTTCATATCAAGCGACAGGCTCTTGATATGCTCCAGCAAAATGCCACCCTGCCCCTGCACAATAGCTTTGGGCAGACCCGTGGTACCAGATGAATAAAGAACCCACAGCGGATGGTCAAACGGCACCTGTTCAAAGGTGATGTCGGCAGATTGTGAGAGCATTTCTTGCCAGGGAACAATATCTGCAAGATTTTCCGGTACTGGCTCGCCATCACCAAACAGGTAGGGAACCAGGACGGTCTTTTCCAGTGAGGGCAGCGATTGTTGCAATTCGGCAACCAGGGAGCGGCGGTCAAACTGCTTGCCACCGTACTGGTAGCCATCCACCGCGAATAGCACGCGAGGCTCAATTTGCTTGAAACGGTCAATTACGCTGCTCGTGCCAAAATCGGGCGAGCAGCTTGACCAGGTTGCGCCCATGCTAGCACAGGCAAGAAAGGCGATAAGCGTCTCTGGAATGTTGCCCATGTAGGCCACGACTCTATCGCCGCGCTGCACACCCATTGCGCGAAGGGCGTGGGCAACGGCACCCACCTTTTGCCGCAATTCGTCCCATGAGACTTCGCGCATCTGCTCACGCTCCGAACGAAACAGGAGGGCGGGACGATCAGCAGTGGCGTTTCTGAAGACATGTTCGGCATAATTGAGGGTTGCACCAGGAAACCACTGTGCGCCAGGCATTGTTCTTTCCGCCAGAACAGTAGCGTATGGATGCGACGCCGAAATATGGAAGTAATCCCAGACCGAAGCCCAGAAAGCGTCCTGTTCATTGACCGACCACGCCCACAGATCTTCGCGGGTGGTGAAATTCAGCCTCTTCTCTCTGGCAAGCCACTGTATGTAATGTGTGATGTTGGCCTGTTGCTTGACTTCTTCCGATGGCACCCAGAGGGGTGCAGCGTTTTCCAGAGGAGTGTCCATGTCCTTCTTCTCCTTTTCCAGGTTAGTGGATTTGCTATCATTTTTCTTATGATATCACTTGAGAACTTCTTCATGGTAGTAGTATCTGACTGTTCGGCACTGCATGCCTCACTACGGGAAAAACAGGTAAAAATTTTGCGTTGCAAAATTTTTACCTGTTTTTCCCGTAGTGAGGCATGCAGTGCCGAA
>DATGJV010000404.1:0-3038 GCA_035295005.1 Ktedonobacteraceae bacterium
AATAAGATGGCACTTATCAGATGACCTATAATATAGATGTATTGATATGTCACGATAAATGGATCGGCATTAAATTGTCCCCAGAACGCCACGAATTGTGGAATGTTGCCCATACGAGCAACATCGTAAACCTGAATGTCAAGGCTGATAATCGCACCAAAGGGAGCCCACCCAACGAGAGCAAAAATTGCCGCGATCGTCGCAAGCCACGGCGAACGCTTCATTCCCAGCAATGCCATGCCAAAGAAACCGAGTGGCAGGAAAATGGTGGCGAGGATACCAAAGATCATATGGGTGTAATTGATACCATTGCCCAGTGCTGCAACGCTTTGACTGTAGGTGAGGCTTTGACTATAGCTGAAAGAGGAGCCACGGACAGTGAACCAGGTCATGAGGTAGACCGTGAGGGTCAGTGGCGCAAGAAGAATACAAAGTCCAAGCAAGCGATGCTGGACCTGACGATAGAGCGGGAGAGACGGCGCTAGTGCCGTCTGCTCTGCCTGAGATTTGGAAAGAACCATCAGATGAATCTCCTTTTTAAAAGATGGTAAGGTTTACTATTGAAAAGTTATATGTATATTTGATATAAAAACTTATATTTAATTCGTTGTCAAGACATGAAAAGGGGATATCTTCATGGATGAACAGGTTTCTGCACAATCGAAAAAACGGGCGTATCACTCGCCAATGCGGCAACGTCAGACAGAAGAGACACGACAGAAAATGCTAGCAGCTTCGCGCAAATTATTTCTCCAGCGGGGATACGCTGGAACGACGACGGAGGCAGTTGCCGAAGAAGCGGGAGTCTCTCCAAGAACGGTACTCGCCGCCTTTGGTTCGAAACGTGGCATACTCGCCGAACTTTTGAGCCTGAACTCATTTGGTGAACACTATCAAGAGCTTATTATGCAACTGCGCGTCGAGCCCAATCCCTATCAGAGAGTTGCTCTCGTCGCCCAACTGACCCGGCAAATCTATGAGACATCAACTCCTGAATTCGATCTTTTGCGAGGGGCAGGAGCGATCGCGCCCGAACTGGCAGACTTCTATCGAGAAGTGGAGGAAGGTCGCTGGCGGCTACAGGAGCGGTTCATCACATTTTTAGAATCGTGTGGTGTGCTGCGTGCTAATCTGCCACACACCAAAGCAGCCGATGAACTCTGGGCATTGACAAGCTTTGATCTCTATCGCCGTTTGACTATTGAGCGAGGATGGTCAACAGAAGAATACGAGACCTGGCTTGCACAGACCCTTATCCAGCAGTTGTTCCAGTCGTAGCAAAAAGTGAAGCTCCAATATAGTGCGTCGTATCTCATGTCAGTTTCGCACTGACATGAGATACATCAAAGCTCGTCTATTTGCTTGCTACAGCAAAATAAGATATGCTCTTAGCGTCTGGAACAGTTGTGTTTTTCTGAATAGTTGTGTTTTGCGAAAAAACGGGAAATGGTTGGGGAATGATGGACCGAGTAGGACAACGTTTTGGCAACTACCGCTTTCTGCGCCTGTTAGGGGAAGGCGGCTTCGCGGAGGTCTATCTGGGCGAGCATGCGTTCCTGGGGACGCAGGCCGCGATTAAGGTGCTGCAAATGCGCCTGGCACAGGAATTATTGAAGGATTTTCTCCAGGAGGCGCGTACCCTCGCGCACCTGGAACACCCACATATTGTGCGGGTGCTGGATTTTGGCCTGGAGGAGAGCGTACCTTTTCTTGTGATGCACTACGCACCCAACGGCTCGTTACGCCAGCTTCACCCACGCGGTTCGCGTTTATCACTGGCGAACGTCGTCACATATACGCAGGAGATTGTCGCGGCTCTGCACTATATTCATGAGCAGAAGCTGATTCACCGCGATGTGAAGCCGGAGAATATGCTGGTGGGGCGCAATAATGAACTTCTGCTGGGCGATTTTGGCGTCGCTGTATTCTCTCGCAATGCTCGTGATCCACGCCTTCACGAGGCGAGTGGTACGCTTGCCTATATGGCCCCTGAGCAATTATGTGGAGATGCCTGTACTGCCAGCGATCAGTATGCCCTGGCGGTCGTCATTTACGAATGGCTGTGCGGTTCCTGCCCGTTTGCAGGCACACCTGCTGAGATAGTGCAACACCATTTGCATACACCGCCCCCATCCCTGTGTGAAAAGGTGTCGCATATGCCACTCGCGGTGGAGCAGGTCATACTGAAGGCGCTTGCGAAGGACTCACAGCAACGTTTCGCGGATGTATGTGCGTTCAGGGATGCGCTGGTCTCTGCCTGTTCTCCTGCCAGGCAGCGTTCCAGCCATGAAATGCCATCTCTAGCAGAGACTGTTCCTGCTACTTCAGTCCAGCAATCTCCAGCACAGCCCCCTGTGCCACAAACCAACTGCATCTGGCATGTTCCCTACCGCCGTAATCCCTTTTTTACGGGACGCGAAGATGAATTACAACAACTCTATGATGCATTACATAGAACGCCCGGTGGTAAAGCGGCATTCCCACAGGCGCTGAGCGGCCTGGGCGGCATCGGCAAGTCACAGACTGCTATCGAATATGCCTACCGGCACCGATCAGAGTACCGCACCGTTCTGTGGGTAAGGGCAGAAACTTGTGAGACGCTGCTAGCAGATTACGCGATAATTGCGCAATTGCTGAATTTGCCGGAGCAACAGAAGCCCGATTGGCAACGAGAGGCGGTAGTGCACTGGCTGGAAAAGCAAACAGATTGGCTCCTGCTGCTCGATAACGTAGAAGACCTCGCGCTGGTACGTGCTTTTCTCCCTTCCGAAGGATACGGAGGCAAAGAACAACAGGGACATATTGTGCTGACGACTCGTTTGCAGGCACTGGGAACGCTGGCGCAGCGCATTGATCTTGAGAAGATGGAGCCAGACGAAGGTGCGCTCTTCCTGCTGCGGCGTGTTCAGTTAATCGAACAAGAAGCCACGCTGGAAGATGCAGCCGGTGCCGACTTCATCGAGGCAAAAGATATTGCGCGGGCAATGGATGGCCTACCGCTTGCGCTGGATCAGGCGGGTGCCTATATCGAAGAGAGC
>DATGJV010000405.1:0-3798 GCA_035295005.1 Ktedonobacteraceae bacterium
TGGTCTTTTCTAGCCGCCGAACCTGTAGCATGGCCGCGTACCCCTCGCTGATTTTTTCTGCTTCTACGGCACGATTAGCGCGCCAGAGTTATTGTAACACAAACGAGAAGACGCTCAAGCCTTTATTTTAGCAATTGAGCGTGTACGCGGATATCAACGTTATTGCGCAGCGCGTTGGAAACCGGGCAATTCTGCTCGGCAACCTGGGCAGCCTTATCAAACGCAGCTTCGTCAAGTCCTGGCACGCTGCCACGTACCGTGAGATCCATAGAGCGGATTTTGGGACCGCTGGCGCTCAATTCCAGCGTACATACTGCCTCTACATCCAGTTTCTCAGCCGGGGTTCCACTCGTGGCAAGCCCGTGCGCAAGGCCCATCGCGTAACACTCGGCATGGGCAGCGGCAATCAGTTCTTCCGGGCTGGTCTTCCCGCCCGGTTGCTCTGTGCGCGAAGCCCATGTAACTGGCAAATTCGTGAGGGCACCACTGCTTGTTTGCGCAATGGTACCATGTCCTTGCATAAGATTTCCTTCCCAGATCACCTGGGCACGGCGTTCGGCTTGTGGCATTCGCTTCTCTCCTCAAGAATATATATGGGGCTTTGTAACAAGCGCCAACAACACTTCATTGATAATAGGAAACCTCAATAGTTCTCAAGTTTTTCCCTTTACAATCTACCATCTAGCAGCTTCAATAGCAAACGCCTTTGCTCCATTCACCGCCAGAACAGATCACTCACCCCTCAGAAATCGCCTGTTATCGTCTTTTTTACTCCATTCAGCCAGAATTTGTAGCGCGTAAAATTCAGGCATGTTACAGTTATGCCAGAAAGACAAGTGACGATACGTAATGAAACGTAGACGCACTCAATAGCAGAAAAGGATATGAAACAATGGAAAATCAGAGTGAAAACAATAGGCCACATAGAAATCGTTTCTTTTGCTCACAAGATAGACCGGCGATTGCCGTTGGCATCAGCATGGGCGTGGGGATTGGCATTTCCATAAATAACCTGGCGTTGGGCATCGCTATCGGCATCGCCCTCTTCAGCGGAGAAGAATTTGCCAGTAGACGCCGCGACGAATAAAGGGATACATCCTTTGAAAGGACAACTTTTCTTATGACATCTTCTGAGCTAATGATCGAGGCGCGTGACCTGCGGCGCGAGTTTGGCAATACAGTAGCCGTAGCGGGTATCAGTTTTCAGGCGCGGCGCGGCACAATCTTTGGGCTGTTGGGGCCAAACGGAGCAGGCAAGACAACCACTATCCGTATGCTCACTGGTCAGATCGACCCCAGTGGCGGCAGCGCCACCGTTGCAGGATGCGACGTGGTCAAAGATCGGGCGCAACTGAAAGAGCGCATTGGCGTCGTCTTCGAGGAGCAGAACCTGTATGAACGTCTCTCGGCGCGTCTCAACCTGGAATTTTCGTGCTGGCTGTATGGATTGCCCGCGAGTCGCGCCGACGAAACGCTCGAACTTGTGCATCTACGCGACCGCGCTAAAGACCCGGTACGCGCCTATTCAAATGGAATGCGCCAGCGGTTGATGATCGCCCGCGCCCTGCTGCACAAACCGCCCCTGCTTTTTCTCGACGAACCTGGCCGGGGACTTGACCCGATTTCGGCGCGTGAAGTACGCGCGGTCATCAAACAGCTTAGCGAAGAAGGCACGACCATCCTGCTGACCACGCACTTGATGGAGGAAGCTGACCTTTTATGCCAACAGGTCGCCTTCATCGCCAACGGCAAAATTGTGGCCAATGATACACCACGCAGCTTGAAACTGGCGCATGGGCAGCGCGCCCTCTCTGTCACGCTTGCCAGCGATGCGCAGGCTCACAACGGAGCAGAGCCATTCAATGAAACAACAATAAACCCGGATAATCCTGCTGACCAGCAGAAGCTCGCCCAATGGATGGCGCAGAGTAAGGTGCTGGCCATACATTCTCGCGAAGCCACATTGGAAGAAGTCTTTATTGAAGTCGCCGGTGTTCGCCCATCATAAAGCAATACAACAGGAGATATTCCCATGCATATACGCTCAATTTTCGCCATCGCGCGCAAGGATGCGCTCGATCTCGTCTTAAATAAATCGACGCTGGTTATGCTCATGACCCCATTTCTACTGGCGCTCCTTTTCCTGATGATTAATCTATTGCTCAGTAATCACACGACAAATGTGCTGGTCTATAATCCAGGCAAATCAGGTATCGAGCAGGTCGTTGACCACGAATCCAGCGGTATCAAAGTGACCTATGTCAACTCGCCCGATCAGGTAACGGCGGCCTTTGGCCCCAACGGATCAAAAAAAGATTCATCCTATGAATTAGGCTTAATCGTCCCAGCCAACTTTGAGGCAAGCCTGCAAGCCGGGCAGCATCCCCAGGTGACTCTTTATATCAATGGCAGTAACATGAGCGACGAACAAAGCCAACTGCTTATCAACGCGCTGAATAACTACACGCGCAGCGTAGCCAATCCACAGCCGCCAGCCACTATTATCCAGACAACCATCAACCCCCCATCACCTGTGAATCCTTTCCAGGACATCGGCCAGTTCTATGTCGTGGGCGCGCTGCTCGGCTCCCTGGTGGTTGGCACCTCGCTTGTTCCTCATCTGCTGGTTGAAGAGAAAGAGAAGAAAACACTGCGTATGTTAATGGTCTCACCCGCCTCGTTTGCTGATGTGATCGTCGCTAAATTGCTGGTGGGCCTGGTCTATCAATTCCTGCTGGCGCTGGTCGCCATCGCTATTACAGGTGGCTTCGCTATCGGGGGGCAAGTACCCTTGCTACTGCTCTTTACCCTGCTTGGCTCCCTTTTTAGCATCTCAGTAGGCTTGCTAGTCGGCAGCAGCATCAACACCACCAACGCGGCAGGAGCCTTCAGTGGAGTAATGTCCTTCCTGTACGTCCTGCCTCTATTCTTCGTTGGCACAATCGCGCAACTGCTGGGCGCCAGTCCAGCCACACAAATCATCAAGATACTGCCAACCTACTATATCGCCGACGGAGCCTCAAAGGCTGTCACAAACGCCAACGCCCTCCCTGCAACCATGCTGGACATCAGCGTAATAATCGCAGTTATCCTGGTGCTGACGTTGCTCTCCCTCTGGACGCTACGCCGCCAGGCAGTAGTCGTGAGTATGATATAAAGTATTATGGAATATGATCTATGAGGGAGAACGTCCTGTGACAATGGGCAGAAAACAGAACTTGTCACTTTTTGTGTGCAACAAGTAGCGGCGTTCCCGCGTATAATCGAAGACAACAGAATGCGTTATTGCTACGCCTGAAAACGGAGGTAAACAATGGACTCGCCTACTCTCATTTTTATAGTAGTGATTGCTGTCATGATCGTTCTTCTTGCCGCGCGTGTAACACGGTCAAGACGGGGCAGGGGAGGAATGACCGACCCGACTACACGAGTACCACGCGATGTTTCCACTGAAATGTTTGCTGATACGTCGCAATCAGCAAACCAGCCACATCACCATCATCAGTCCCAACATCATACTGCTCCACCTGCTCAGCACATGCCCCAGCATCATACTGCCCCACCCGTTCATCACACGCCGCCACCATCGCCGCCACCGATGCATCATGGATAGCGGGCCTGGCGTCCAGCGGGGGGTTATACCCCCTGCTCCGTCAGAAATGTACTGAACGCCACCGGCGTAAAACCAAAATCGCGCTCAACTGACTGAATGTCCGTGATATTATCAAAAGTAAACAGCGTCATGGCGGCTTTTGTGAGAGGAGGTTTGGGTAATACAGCCTCCATGACGGCAGCCCC
>DATGJV010000406.1:0-4377 GCA_035295005.1 Ktedonobacteraceae bacterium
CACCAACCGCTGCAACACCTGAAGCAAACGCTCCACATCGGCAAAATGCAAACCCGTCGTTGGTTCATCGAGAATGTACATTGTGCGACCAGTAGCGCGGCGCGACAACTCCGTTGCCAGCTTGATACGCTGTGCCTCACCGCCGGAAAGCGTTGTCGCCGGTTGCCCCAGTCGCATATAACCAAGACCGACATCGTTCAAGGTCTTCATTTTATTGTAAATTGAAGGTACATTCTCGAAAAACGTCAACGCCTCTTCCACCGTCATATCCAGCACATCGGCAATATTCTTCCCTTTGTAGTGAATCTCCAGCGCCTCGCGGTTATAGCGTTTGCCCTTACAAACTTCACATGGCACGTAGACATCGGGCAAGAAATTCATCTCAATGCGCACGATACCTTCACCCTTACACGCTTCACAACGTCCACCTTTGACATTGAACGAGAAACGTCCTGGCTGGTAGCCACGCAAGCGCGACTCCGGCACCTGCGCGAACAAATCGCGGATACCAGTAAAGGCGGTGGTATACGTCGCCGGATTCGAGCGCGGCGTGCGTCCAATCGGCGATTGGTCAATATCAATCACCTTGTCCAGGTTCTGCAACCCCTCAATTGCATCATGCGCCCCCGGCTTCTGGTGAGCGCGGAAGAACTCGTGCGACAATTTGTGATACAGGATATCAGTTATCAACGTACTCTTACCTGAACCAGAGACACCCGTCACCACGACAAATTCTCCCAGCGGAATATCCACCGTGATATTTTTCAGGTTGTTCTCTCGCGCTCCCTTGATCGTCAGCACGTGGCCGTTGCCTTCTCGTCGTTGCTCTGGCATGGGGATAACGCGCCTTCTCGATAGATAATCGCCGGTAAGGGAGTTGGTATTCGCCACAATCTCTTCATACGTTCCCTCGGCTACCACTTTCCCACCGTGTTCGCCCGCACCGGGACCGATATCAATGATATGGTCAGCCGCACGCATGGTATCCTCATCATGCTCAACCACCAGCAACGTATTGCCCAGATTGCGCAAACGAACCAGCGTCTTAATCAAA
This sequence comes from Ktedonobacteraceae bacterium, assembly GCA_035295005.1. Lineage (GTDB taxonomy): Bacteria > Chloroflexota > Ktedonobacteria > Ktedonobacterales > Ktedonobacteraceae > DATGJV01. The sequence goes on from DATGJV010000406.1 coordinate 1,055, forward strand.
CGAGCGTTATCGCGCTGATGCAAGCCAATGCTCGGCTCATCGAGGATATACAGCACACCCATCAGGCCAGACCCTATCTGCGTTGCCAGGCGAATACGCTGCGCCTCACCGCCTGAGAGACTGGCGGCAGCACGATCAATCGTCAGATATTCCAGACCAACATCCACCAGGAACTGCAGACGGGCGCGAATCTCTTTCAACACCTGTTTGCCAATAATACGCTCACGAGCGGTCAACGTCGTTTGCACCAGTGGCCCATTCGGGTCAATCTTCGCCAGTGGATCACCCAGTGCAGAAACCTCACCACTATCCCCACCGTTCCCATTATTCTTTTTCTTTTTCGCCGGCCCATTGCCATTGAGCGATAAAACGTTCGTTGCTACAACTGGCGCTATCGCCTCGTCTTCTAACTCCTCGAAGAAACGCCGCGCCTGCACTATCGCGAGACGCGATACCTGCACGATATTACGCCCACCTACAGTCACCGCCAACGCCTCCGGTCGCAGACGTGCGCCATGACAGGTCGGACAGATACGCGCCGACATATACCCTTCTATTTCCTCGCGCACACCCTCGCTCTCGGTCTGTTTATAGCGCCTGTCAAGGCCAGGAATAACACCTTCAAAGGAAATGGTATACGTCCGGCTACGTCCATGCTGCGGCGTGTAGCGAATGGTTAGCTGTTCATCAGTGCCATACAACACCTTCTGCTGCTGCTCTTTAGTCAATTGATTCCAGGGCGTATCCAGGCTAAAGCCGTATGTATCAGCCAGTGCCTTTAAAATGGAGGCGTGCCACTGACTGCCATTCACCACCTTACTCCACGGGGCAATTGCGCCCTGATTCAGACTCAATTTGGCATTCGTCACGATCAGTTCAGGGTCAATCTCCAGCTGTGTACCCAGACCTGTACAGGTCGGACAGGCACCATGCGGGCTGTTGAAGCTAAAGGTGCGCGGCGCAATTTCCGGCAGACTGATACCACAATAGACGCAAGCCGCTTTCTCAGAGAACAGAATCTCTTCGCCATCAACAATAGAGACCAGCACCACACCATTGCCCAGCTTCAACGTCGTCTCCAACGAGTCCGCGAGGCGCTGGCGAAAAGCCGCATCAACATCCTCGTGCGGCTCCTGCACGGCTGCTAGCAATGCCTCATCGTCTTTTGCAAGTCCATCACTCCCGGCATTGACATCATAGAGCGCGGGCCGCTCCGCGACTTTTCTGAGCGGATGACTCTCGGCGTAGCCCTCTTTCTCCTCTTGCCGCTGCTTCTTACGAAGAATCAGGCGGTCAACCACCACCTCAATCGTATGCTTTTTTTGTTTGTCCAGATCAATCTCATCGCTCAGATCCAGAATTTTGCCATCCACACGCACACGCACATAACCCGCACGCCGCATCTCCTCAAAGATATTTTTGTATTCACCCTTCCGCCCCTGAATCAACGGAGCTAACAGCATAATACGCGAGCCTTCGGGAAAGCTCAGCACAGCATCCACAATCTGTTGCACCGTCTGGCGGGTCACTTCGCGCCCGCAATTGGGACAATGTTGATGGCCGACGCGAGCATAAAGCAGGCGCATATAGTCATAAATCTCGGTCACTGTGCCTACTGTCGAACGCGGGTTATGCGTGGTTCCCTTCTGGTCAATAGAGATAGCCGGAGAAAGCCCATCAATATGGTCAACATCGGGCTTCTCCATTTTATCGAGGAACTGACGGGCATAGGCAGAAAGGGACTCGACATAGCGGCGCTGGCCCTCCGCGAATATCGTATCAAAGGCAAGGCTGCTCTTGCCTGAACCGGAGAGGCCGGTAATCACGACAAGTTTGTCACGCGGTATCGTGACATCAATATTTTTCAGATTATGTTCGCGAGCGCCACGAACAACAATTTTATCTTGAGGCATACAAATTGACTACCCATCCCACAAATGGATAGCTCACAGGTGGCGGCCATATAACTTCGAGAACCTGTGAGCTACAAAAGTGTTGATACAAACGTTCAATATTCACTACTATATACTATGATGTCAAGAGAATGCAAGATGATTCAGAACATTTTATACAATGAAAAACCATCCCGTAGGGACCGATTGATCGCGTCCGCTTCTCTACTCTTCATCAGGAATAACCCCAGCGTTAAGCAGGGATGCGGGCGCGATCAATCGGTCCCTACTATAGAAAACAACGGAGACACTAGCCTTTATTTCCTATATCAGCCCACCGATAATCTACATTATGCGGTATGATGATTGAAGTCATGAACAGACAGCAATCACGGCAATGACCTCCCAATGCGGCGCGTGTTGCTCATGTTTGCAGCAAAGGTTCGCCTCGCTGCAAACATGAGCAACACGCGCAAACCTGAGCAATTGGGACTTGCTTCTATTGGTACCATCTGGTACATTTCTAATAAGATAAAAATATGTATTGTTGATATGCAATAATATGTATTGACATATGTAAGTACTGAGGAAGGTGCATGAACGTAGAGTTAGATTTTGAAAAACGCTATCGCCTGATCCGTGAGATTATAGAAACCATTGTTCTCACAATTCTGATGTTTCTGGTCATTCGTTTCGCCGTGCAGAACTTCAACATCGAAGGAACCAGTATGGAGCCAAGTCTGCACAACACGGAACTGATTCTGGTTGACAAGTGGTCCTATCTCTTCCATGCACCTGATCGCGGCGACGTGATCGTCTTCGTCGCACCTCCCGACCCGTCGCAAGACTACATCAAACGCATCGTGGCTGTACCAGGCGATGTTCTGACTATTCATGATACAACGGTGATTGTGGACGGCGTTACCTTAAACGAACCGTATGTCGCGCAACAGAATCAGGGCAACCCGTATGCATTCAAAGTCATCAACAACATGGTCATTCCCTCCAACGATTACTTTGTACTTGGCGATAACCGTGGCGGCAGTTCGGACTCGCGCAACTGGGGTTTTGTGCCGCGTGCCAACATTGTTGGGCGTGCCGCGCTGGTCTACTGGCCGCTTGGGCAAAACAACGATGGTTTCTTACCCAACTATGCCTCCGTCTTCGCCAAAGTCCACCAGCCCGGATCAACCGCCTCAACGCAGCAAAATAGCACTGTACCAGCCCTCAATATAGATGGCCTGTTCCTCGTTGCGATGCCAGGAACACTGCTGGTCTTCTCATGGCGACGCAGACGAAAATCGCGCAGACACCTTTCCTCAGTGCGTAACAATAATCGGTAGCCGCATGCCAGCAGCATAGTGGCCGCGCATCTGGCATGCCATCTCATACCTGTTCGCTGTCGCAAACACATAATTCAGATTGATCGTG
>DATGJV010000407.1:0-4812 GCA_035295005.1 Ktedonobacteraceae bacterium
GTCAGTTTGCTGGCCTGACAGAGTTTGTGCGGCGTCCAGTACGTATCTCTGGTGCTATGCTCAAGTAAATCAAGCGCCATCAACTGATGCTGCGTGACAATCCCTGCTGCGTCCGTTGGCGTAAGCGTCATCGTTGCCGTAGCACCAGTGAGAGCCCACGGATCAGGAACGCTTTTGCGCGGACGCTTGCGCACGTTATCGGGAGCCATCGCCACCGGCGTATCTCCGTGTGGTCCTTGCTGCATGCTCTCCTCCGCATGCTTGCGCCATGCCTCCAGCATCTTAGCGTCGGCGATCAGGCGCACTACCCGCTTCATGCGTTTTTTGGCACGCGGAGCCTCCAACTGCGCATCACGTTCAACGATACCGCTTGCCAGCGCCTCTTTCATTACCTCCTTCGCTCGCTTCACCCCGATCATCTGCTTGAGTCGCTCCACATCCAGTTCGCCATCGGCAAGCAAGAGGCCCATCAATGCTTGCAAACGGGGGGATGTTGACCCAATTTGTATGTCAGGCATCTCCACCTGCTCGTCCTTCACGAGGCGCAATATCACTCTTGAACGTTGGATAAGCCCCGTCGGCAGCATCATTGTTGCCGCCTGAGCCAGTGGTGTCACATAATATTCCGCGATCCATTCAGCCAATGCCATCTGGTGCGCCAACAACGCTGGTACCGGGTCAAGGATGGTTTGCACGGGGCGTAAGGTGGACGAGGGTGCCATAAATGGGACCCCTACATTGTGGACATGCCATACAATGCCCTCGACCAGACGATCACCATAGGGGAGCGCGACCAGTTGCCCGGCACGAATCGTCCCCTCAAGTTCCGTGGGGACGATATAGGTGAGCAGAGGCTGCTCGCTATGCCACATAGCGGCGGCGGTCAAGACATCAGCCAGCATTTAACGCCTCTCAAATTCACGCGCTAACGCGGACAATTGAAAATGAATCATGGTCGGGCGTCCATGACAGCAACTGAAAGGAGCCTTTGTCTGTCCCAGTTGCTCGATCATCTCGCGCATCTCGCTCACCGTGAGGAAATAGTTTGCTTTTATCGCGGCCTTACAGGCAACATTTGCCAGCGCATGCTCCTCCCACGTCTCGCTATGCCCATTGTTCTCTGCCGCTATCAAATCCGCCAGCAATTCGTGCAGCGAACGTGCATTCATCTGCCGGGCAAAGACATTCGGCAATGCCTGTACTAACAACGTGCCGCCTTCTTCCATCTGCAAACGGAAACCAATATGCTCTAATTGCGCCAGGTGTTCCTCTATCGCCTCCACTTCGGAGGGTGCCAGTTCAAGCTGCACCGGGCTTAACAGCAACTGGGAGATGGGAGTACGCGCCTGTAACGCCGCCACCATACGTTCCAGCAAAATGCGCTCGTGTGCGGCATGCTGATCAACCAGGTACATACCATCCTCGCCCTCGGTGACAATATAGCTCTGCGAAAGCTGCCCCACGACACGCAATTTTGGGAGATGGCTGGAAGTCTGGGAAGTCTGGGAATTTTGAGAAAATTCGGGAACCGCATGCTGCACAATCTGGGAATTTTCGGGAATATTGGGAATTTCCGCAATATCATCAATGGTACCCTGAAATTTCTGAGAATTAGTGGGAATGTCGGGAATGCCAGGAATAGCAAGTGAATCCTGGGAATTTTCGGGAATATCGTTTGCTTTCTTGCTCGTCTCTATAGCTTCGGCGTGTTCTCCATTGCGCACATGGCTTTGCCAGAGGCGCGAAAGCATGGGCGGTTTGCTGCCGGTCTCCTCTTCAGTAACGGTTAGCCAGGGGTTGTCCCGTGGGAAAGGGGAGATTGTCGGGTTGTTAGGATTGTATGCATCAAGACTGGTATCATTGGTTTCGGCTGCGTCGGGTTCGTCGGGTTCAAGCGTGTCATCATTAGTGATAGTTGAAGCGGACGTATTGGGAGAAAATTGGGTCCCCGCGTTGCCGCTCCACTGAGGCATGGCGGGTTCTTCGAGGAGGCCCTGACGCACTGCACGGAGGACAGCACCGTAAACGCGCCGCTCGCGCAAAAAGCGGATTTCGGTTTTTGCCGGGTGGACATTGACATCGAGCAATGCGGGGTCCATCTGGATATTGACGACGGCGATGGGATGGCGGCCAGCCAGCAGCAGCGAGTGATAGCCCTCCTCGACTGCGCTGGTGAGCATACGACTGAGTACCCAGCGGCGATTGACGAAGAAGGAAATATGCTGGCGCGTGCTTTTATAGCAGGCTGGATGACTGGTATATCCCGTCACTACGGGCCGCTCCGGGTCGTCGTCTCGTCCATCCAGGCTGCTAATCGGCACCATCTGCTCGGCAACCTGTAAGCCATATAACTCAATCAGCACGCTCATCAGTTGCCCATCGCCAGGCGTCGCGAAGAGTTGCTTGCCCTCGCTAAAGACACTGAAACGGATTTCAGGGTAGGCCAGCGCGTATTGTTCGAGCATGTGCAGACTATGACTGATTTCGGTATGGCGGCTCTTCAAGAATTTGAGACGGGCGGGTACCGCGCTAAACAGGTTGCGCACCGTAAGTGTAGTACCGAAAGGTGAAGCTGCCGCGCTTACCTCCGAAAGTTGCCCGTTCGCCGCACTCACCTGCGACCCCTGTTCCGCAATTGCATGACGGCTAAGCAGTGTCACATCCGCTACGGCGGCGATACTTGCCAGCGCCTCGCCACGAAAACCCAGAGTACGGATATGTTCCAGGTCGTCAATGTCCTCTACCTTGCTGGTGGCATGTCGCGACAATGCCAGAGCCAACTCCTCAGAAGGAATACCGCAGCCATTATCGGTCACGCGAATGAGTTGCAGCCCACCATTTGTCAGATCAACGCGAATCTGCGTTGCCCTGGCATCAATGCTATTCTCAATCAGCTCCTTCACCACGGAAGCAGGTCGCTCCACGACCTCTCCGGCGGCGATTTTCGCGGCGACATCGGGCGTCAGTTGACGTATTGACATTCTGGTTAGTTCTCCGGGCAGGGTGCGCTGAAGCGAACCCCTACAATTCGGGTGCGCTGAAGCGAACCCCTACATTAGTAAGAACGAGTGTTCAGTGGTGATTATAACACAGGTACCGATACAATGTACCCCACTGTCGCGTCCCGATTTATCGCCCCCAACTGATAGCGAGATCGAGATCTGCATACGCGAGAAATGCGGAAGGATTTTAACCGCTTTTTCTGGTACACTGAGGACAACGGAACGAAATACAAGAATCATCATGACACAAAGGAGGCATACACATGGATCCCTTGTTGAGAACCGCTCTCTGGCAGCAGTTCGGCGCGACGATTGACATGCTTGAAAACGCCCTGGAGGCTTGCCCCGCCGCGCTGTGGAAAGAGCGCCTCTGGCGCAACTCTCCAGACCATCCGCTCCCACCAGAGTTTCCACCGGGGTTCGCGGAATTCTGGTATATCGCCTATCATACGCTCTTCTGGCTCGACTTCTATCTCTCTGGCTGCCGGGAAGAGGATTTCTCTCCCCCCGCCCCCTTTACTCGTGCTGAGTTCGATGCCACCGGGTTGCCCGAACGGCCCTATACGAAGGAGGAACTGCACGCCTATCTGGCGACGACGCGTCGCAAGTGCCACGACACGATTTCTGCGCTGACGGATGAGCGGGCGCACCAGCCCGTCGAGTACCCCTGGGCGCAAGGGCAGACCGTCAGCTTCCTGGAGTTACAGTTCTACAACATGCGCCACGTGCAGGAACATGCCGCCCAACTGAGCCTCTTTCTCGGACAGCATGGCATCCCGGACGAGACACTCGACTGGGTTCCGCGAGCGAAGGGCGACACTGACAGCCAATAAGCTCGTGCGGAGAGCCTTGAACCACTTCTGGAGCTTTTTTTCAGTCAACAGGGCAAGGACAAACCACAGGCCCTGTTGACTGCCCGTGTAAGCACCCCACCATTTCCATATTTGCAACCAGCCCACAGAATAGTACAATGTACTCACTAACAAAATAACATCACATCCCAGACAAAGGAGGAAACCATGAACACCCACAACGACCGGCAAAAAGGGTATGCTCAGGTCAACGGTCTGGACATCTACTACGAGATACATGGGAGCGGAGAGCCACTGATACTGCTTCCTGGCGGCTTCATGTCCGTTGAGGCGACGGGAGAGATTGTGCCGCAGCTTGCCGCGACACGGCGCGTCATCGGCGTCGAGTTGCAAGGGCATGGACACACCGCCGATATCGAGCGCCCGCTACGCTTCGAGTTGATGGCGGACGACATCGCCGCCCTGATTCGGCATCTCGGACTCGAACAGGCTGACATCCTCGGCTATTCCCTGGGTGGCGGCGTCGGGCTACAGACCGCCATCCGGCATCCAGAGGTAGTGCGCAAACTGATACTCGTCTCGACCGTCTTCAAGCGTCACGGCTGGTTTCCCGAAGTTCTCGCGGGCATGGCCTCAATAAGTGTTGAAGGGTTTGCCGGGAGCCCGATATACGAGGAGTATCTCAAGACCTCGCCCCGGCCCGAAGCCTTCCCCACCTTCGTTGCCAAAATGAGGCAATTGCTGGGCGAGGATTACGATTGGTCGCAGGGTGTTACAGAACTCAAAATACCCACCCTGATCCTGGTCGGAGACGCAGACAGTGTGCGCATCGCGCACGCGGTGGAGTTCTTTGGTCTGCTCGGCGGTGGGCACGCGGACGGCAACATGGCGGGTCTCCCACCATCCCAACTCGCCGTGCTTCCGGCCACCACACATGTCAGCTGGGCACCCCCACATAATGGTATCATCACTCGCACCCGGCTGCTCCTCCCGATCAT
>DATGJV010000408.1:0-2939 GCA_035295005.1 Ktedonobacteraceae bacterium
GGATATTGTGCCTTTTCTGGCAAAGTTGAAGGCGGCCACCAGAGGCACGTGCTATATCTATATGCGTGCCACATCTATAGATGTGCAGACAAGCCATATCTGGCGACATTTTCATGGCGCTGAACGCCGCATGCCGCCGAGCTACATTCACGCGCTTGATGTACTCTATGAAATGGGGATATATGCGAACGTGGAGGTTGTGGAGAGTCCGCAAAGTTTGCGCTACCCTTCTATAGATGTTTCTGTAGATGAGCTAGTAGAGCAACTCATTTTGCCTGACAACGAACACACACGCACAGAGTTGCGAGGATTATTGGAGGGATGGCTGGTTGAGCGCGATGGGATGTTAGCGCCGCCAATTGAGAAGATGGTGTGCGCGATTATGCAAATGTAAGCAGTGAGCAATACATACACCGCTACAGGCATTGCGCGACGCGCAACGCCTGTAGCGGTGTATGTATTGCTCACTGCTTACAAAATAATATTAAACGATGGCCTTGTCCAGGTTCTTGAAGAAGGAATTCAGCGAGCTATTGGTGACGCCGCGCCCGATGGGATTATCGGCGATGGCAATAGGACCTGCGAGGTCAGCTTTGGCATCGTAGGTCAGAAGAGAGCCGTCAGCTTCGTCGGTGATATGAATCTGACTGATGGCGTTGACCGAACCGCCGGTGCCGTTGCGCTGTACTTGAAGGACAAGCAATCCTGGTTGGCGCTGAGCGATGTTGATGATTACACCATATGGTCCCTTGAGACCTGGCAACGGGGTCGTGATGTTGGCTTTGATACGATTGGCATCAACATACTCGACAGAATTGCAACCGGGAATACATGTCTTTAAAACAGAGGGACTCAGAATAGCATTAAATACCTGGGAACTTGAGGCTTTGAATTTGTGTGTACCGTTGAGCTTCATATAACCCTTTCTTGCTTGTGTTTTGATCCTCATCCAATTTGAAGGCTGGATGCCCTGCTTAGCTGAACGATGAGTATCGTTAGCAGAATTGTATTGTAGCGGTTTCGTAATGTACTGACAATAGCCTTCCCCCAAATGTGCTATCCTTTTCGGTTTTTTCGGTCGGAGTATGTTATACTACACTCTGGCGTTTCATTATGTATCATGGTAGAGCTTGATGTTGTTTTAAGGGTCAATTGGGAACAGGTATAAAGGCAATGGCTGGTTTTGAAGAGCTTGATGAACAGGGAAAACAGCAATGGCTTGCTCGCATTGCGCGGGAGCGAGAGCATCTGTCGGCTTCCGTAGAGGAGGCGTTGCAACAGCCAGTGGTGGATGACGAACAATGGGTGGAAGAAGAGGATGCTGAACCACCTGCTGCCAGACGTGCTACCCTTGTTCCTCCACTTCTCAGTTTACAGTCGAAACCAATGTCGGCGGTACATCCCTTGCACTCTCGCACACCTCTGCCAGAAGAACTTTCACCTTCGCTGCAACATCGGCAACAATTAGCCGGACGTACTACAAAAGTGCGTTTGCAAGCGGTGCCAAAGTCCGAGTCTTCGCCAGATTCTGTTGGCAAAAATATTCCTCTCCACGAAGTGCCTACGTTTCCTCAGTTATCCATCGTGAAAAATGAAGACGAAGATGGGCATGAATCGGTAGTTTCTGGGACACTTGAGAAAGTTTCAGGATCGGGTGTATTTGAAAATGGTCAAGGTGAAGTTTCCATTGTGAATACCTGTATCACTCCATCAAGTGTGGTGGTAGTGACACTCATCGGCGACCCCGGCCCTGTCGTTGTACAGTTTGTTACTTTGCGCCCGGCGGTTGGCTTTACCGTGCATCTCAGCGCATCAGCAAAAAATCGCACTCCGTTTAATTACGCGATACTTTAGCAAAGCGCATCAAAGTTCTGTCTGGTGATGGCATATGTTACTCGCATAATTCTCTAATGGAATTCTGCCAACGCAGTAAGCGCACGACGAATATAAACAGGCGTGACCTGCTTGCGATAATTGATCGTCAAATCCGCATTGTCCAACGGTTTCGCACGCTTCGCGGCTAGCGTTGCCGCTTCATCAATGAGTTCCGGTGTGAGATGTTGTCCGATAAGCCGATTGGCCGCTTCCATCGCCACTACAGGATGAGAAGCAACGGCCCCCAACGTAATACGTGCATCGGCAACAGTGCCATCATCAGCAAAACGCAAGGCAGTGGCGACACCGAGAATGGGGAAATCAAAAGAGTTGCGGCGGCGCAGTTTGAGGTACACGCTGCGCCAGCCATCGGCGGGTGGCAGGAGAATTTCGCTCAGTATTTCGTCAGCCTCCTTTGTATAAGGTTGTATACCATCATCACGGAATAACTCACGCACTGGCACAAGACGTTCACCACGAATGCTGACAAGACGCGCCTGTGCGTTCAGGCTGACAAGGACAGGAGCGGTATCGGCGGATGAAATGGCCCAGCAGCGTGGACTACCCGGCGCGACAAGACAGACATCGCCATCTTTTTTCATGCAATAGCCGATGGATTGCCGCCAGAACTCGGTCTGATTGTAATAGTTGCAGCGTGTATCCAGCAAGAGATTGCCACCGATAGTGCCAACGTTGCGCAATTGCGGCGTCGAAACTGAACCGGCGGCTGTGGTGAGCGCCGGGTAATACTGCATGAGTGCCGGATGCTCGGATAGCCTGGTCAATGTAACGCCAGAGCCAATACGAAATCCCTGTTCAGGAGAACCCGTGATTATCTTTAATGAGGCAATATTGCGCAATCCTACCACAACCGGCGGCGTAAACTGGCGGCGTTTCATATTGGGAAAGAGGTCTGTCCCGCCAGCAACAAGCATAGCTTGTTCGCCCTCTTGAGACAACGTCTGAACGGCATCGTCTAAAGTGCGAGGTGCTTTATAATGGAAAGGTGGTAGGCGCAGCATTAGATGACGCCCTCCTTCGTGGTTGTGGACGGATGGGTGACT